>JAUSDH010000218.1 GCA_030650655.1 Candidatus Brocadiaceae bacterium | reverse complement strand
GAAATACGGCTTAAATAAGGAGGAACATAACATGAAAAAACTGGTGCCTTTGGTGTGTTTAGGTCTACCTTGAGACCGAAAGTTTAACTTGTAAACCTAATTTCTTGGAAATCATCTCTGAAAATCCTCTATCCCCAAGATGATTGCCTAATCCTGTCTGCTTTCTGATAACATCTAAATCCACTTTATCCTCATCTTGAATAGACTATCTTCTCCGAAAGGCTTTGCTAGAAGGCGTACGTGGCTTGACATAAGATAAAAAGTACAGGATTCACAGATTTTTTTATCTGTGAATCCTGCATTTTCAAATGTATTTATCGGCTGAGATTCTGCCTCATATAAAACCGTAGCCTAGAAACGTGGCCTGCCTCCTCGTTCTCCTCCTCTGCCTCCACCACTTCCACCACTTCCACCACGTCCACCACCACCGCTACGCCCGCCGCCACCGCCGCCACGTCCGCCACCGCCACGACCGCCGCCACTTCCGCCGCGGTCAGTTCTCGGTTGTGCTTCATTGACGCTCAGCGGCCGCCCCTTCAAATCCTTGCCGTTCATACCAGCAATTGCCGCCTGGGCTTCAGCCTTTCCAGGCATTTCAATAAATCCAAATCCCCTCGGTTCGCCAGTAAATTTATCTTTAATAATTGTTGCCGTCGTGACCTGTCCAAAGCCTTTAAAAGCCTCTTGCAAGTCCTCTTCGGTTACTTCGCGCGCCAAATTGCCCACATAAATATTCATTCAACTCTCCTGTTTTGTTACATTCTCATGAATGTAAGTATACTGATTTCGTCTGACGCCAGACTATACGGAACGCTCTTCTAAAAAACGATAGAGGATATAGTACATTATATATACTTAAAATGCCAGAGAATTTGAAAATGATTTACAAAACCTGTTTTATAAAAACCCCACTCTTGTCCGTTATCATGCACCTATCGGCGTGAATCAAAAGATTTCTGAAAGGATTTTTTGTTACGACCAGGTAACCATCCCTTGGTTTAATAACGAAAGGTATTGGCAAGTAATTTATAATATGGGAAATTCCGTCCGGGACAATCCGTCTGCCTGCAATGCCTGTGCATGATTATATTTTCCGCGGTGATATGACATCTATTCTGCAGATATTCTACCAATACCGAAAGCGAGGCCATTTGCGCCGCCGTTGGACGAGATTGGTTAAAGTTCCCAACAAGGCATATTCCTATGCCATAATGATTGTATTCCTCCACACCGGCATGGGCGCCATCTATCTGATCTAACCATCTATTACCGATCTCAATCTTTCCGTCAGTGGTACCATTTCCATTCCCTATCACAAAATGATATCCCAGGCCGTTCTCCCATCCCCTTTTTTTTCTGTGATATCTGTCAAATTCGGCAGCATTACCAGACGCTGTGGCGCTATGATGAATAACAATGTACCTCCAGTCTCGCACAAAATAATGATCCAGTTGGCCTATAATATAAGATTCCTTTTTTTTGTCAGGTCTCACAGTAGCCATCGTATTTTCACGAGGTTTTACAGTAGTCAATGGTTTGGGAGTAGGAGGCGTATAACAACCACACATACCAAGGATGACAAGAAAAGTCGCACAAATATATATTTTCAACTGAAAGTGCATGGACAGTCTCCTGAACAAGTTTAGAATGACACTATCGTACTGAACCCGTTTTCAGCATCAAACTTATACGATAATTTAGCAAATAATATGCCTCGTTATTTAAGAGTCATTTTTAAGGATAATTATCTACACGTGTGCAGGAGATAAGTACTAATGATTATGGCATATACAACTGAACCATTCCGGATATCCACTATTGTTACTTATTTACATTTCTTGCTTGTAAAGGTAATTAGAGGCAAATATTCATCGTGGGCTTTTTGTGCTTTTGTAGGAATTTTAAACAAGCCTTCGTGGGTCTTAAGAATCGCAAAGAGCATGAAAGACAGCTTCAGCACTTTAAAAACCAGGATTCGTAAAAGGCATGAAATGTTTATGTTAACTGCTTCTTCGCGGGTTCACTCATTAGAAGGCTTTTGTAAAGGACAAAATATCTCTGCTCGCAAAAATATTTACATTTTTCCGTTGTGAATACCCCACACCAGGTAAGGAACCACTCTTCCTGTTTACGAAAATGACTTTACCATTTCCCACTACTGTCCGAACGTTTAAGTCGTAATTTGTTGTAAGTAATCTACAAATGATACAAATAAAAAAGGCGTAATCGATTTAGGTTATATAGAAAATATTTCAATAATATTTTAAGTAGGACAATAGCGTGCTGGGCGGATCGTTTGCCATGCGTGAGCGTAACGAAGCACGACAAGATAAACACGATTATTTAAGGAATAGACGATTGTTTATCATCCCCGGTTGACTTCAATAAAAATAATTGCTAGAATCCTCTGGCGTAATAAAGATTTGCCAGAGAATTTCGGGTTAATACCTCAGTAGGGGCAGGTTTCAAACCTGCCCCTGCACAGTACGTACAACGTTATTATTTTATGGATTTTTCAAAAAACTAAATTGTTACAATAGTTTTAATAGGATAATCGCATTATGAATACATCTGAAGATAAATCAACTTCACTATTTCATGATTTGGTTGAACTCATGCGGAAGTTACGCAGTAAGGACGGATGTCCGTGGGACAAAGAACAGAGTCATGCGTCCTTAAAACCGCATCTCGTAGAAGAGGCTTACGAGGTCATAGACGCCATAGACTCAGGAAATCCCGATAAACTCAAGGAAGAACTGGCAGACCTTTTCTTCCATATTATTTTCCACTGTCAAATTGCAAAGGAAAAGGGGGAGTTTGATATCGGAGGCGTGATGGATCTCTGCCTTGACAAAATGACGCGGCGTCATCCCCACGTCTTTGGAGACGCTACAGCAGCCACCCCTGAAGAGGTAATCCATCAATGGGAGGAGATCAAGAAGCAGGAAAAAGGAAATGAAGAAAGGAAGTTCATAGTGGACGGCCTGCCCAAACATCTCCCAGCCCTCCAGAAGGCTCAGAAATTACAAAAGAAGGTGGCTAAGGTAGGTTTCGACTGGCCGGATATTACTGGCGTGATTGCCAAGGTCGATGAAGAACTGGCGGAGGTCAAAGAGGCAATCCAGGAAAATAAACCCGAAAATATTGAAGAGGAGGTTGGAGACCTCCTATTTTCTATCGTCAACCTCTCACGCTTTTTGAAACTGGATACGGAAAACGTCCTTCATAAAACCATCTATAAATTTGTCGGTCGTTTTAAAAAGGTTGAGATGGAACTTGCGGCTATGGGTAAGGACATCGAAAAGTGTACCTTAGAAGAAATGGATGCCGTCTGGAATAAGGTAAAAATAAATCAGAAGCAAGAAGTTAGAATTCAGAAACCAGAATAAAATATATGAACAATTTATCCCTATTCTGACTCCCAACCCCGAACGCCGATAGCTGCCTGATTACAATCCATTAAAAGCTCATGATCCTTGAAAAAATCTTTAAACTAAAAGAAAACAACACCTGCGTTACCACAGAGGCTATCTCGGGTACAACCACCTTTCTGACGATGTCGTACATCATCTTTGTCCAGCCTGCCGTACTTTCCAGTTGCGGAATGGATTTTGGATCGGTCATGGTGGCCACGTGCATTGCCAGCGCTATAGCCACTCTATTAACGGCCTTTCTGTCTAACTATCCTATCGCCCAGGGACCTGCTATGGGACACAATTTTTATTTTGCGTTTACTGTATGCGGCCCGGTTGTCGCAGGTGGTATGGGTTATCCGTGGCAGGTCGCATTAGGTGCGAATCTCATATCGGGTATGTTGTTCATCATCCTTTCATTCGTTGGCCTCCGCGAGCTGGTAACGTCCATCATACCTGACTCATTAAAGAATGCGATTGCCGTGGGAATCGGACTTCTCATTGCGCTGGTAGGGTTTGAATACGGCGGGATTATCGTTGACACGCCAGGCTCGCTGGTTAGTTTAGGAAACCCCAAATACCCGGAAGTCTGGCTTTCCTTGTTTGGTGTAATGGCTATCGGGGTGATGGTTTCTTTAAAGATACGGGGGGCTATTTTATACGGAATCATTGCAACAACATTGTTAGGGATTCCCCTGGGACTGGTAAAATATCAGGGCATCATAAGTATGCCTCCGTCGGTCTTCCCAACACTGCTGAAGTGCGACCCAGTTAAAATATTTACCGAGCCTGGATTTCTTTCTGTTTTATTTGTTTTGTTTTTTCTGGACCTCTTTGATGCAATTGGTACAGTAGTAGGCGTTGCTGAACAGGGGGGCTTTTACAAGAATGGGAAAATTCCACGGGTAAAACAGGTCCTCTTGGCTGATGCGCTCGGCACGGTTGTAGGTGCGATCTTCGGCACTTCCACTGTCAGCAGTTATATCGAAAGTTCAGCGGGGATTCAGGCTGGCGGCAGGACGGGGTTATCCAATATTTTCACAGCCTTTCTCCTCCTTTTATCCTTACTTTTTTATCCCCTGATAAAAATGGTTGGAGGAGGGTATCAAACTCCCAACGGGAACTATCTCTACCCGATCATTGCGCCTGCCTTAATCATTGTGGGAAGCATGATGATCTTTAACGTGCGAAAAATAAACTGGGAAGATCCAACCGAGGCGCTGCCCTCATTTTTAACCCTTGCCATCATGCCTTTTTCGCTGAGTATCACAGAAGGTCTGGCATTTGGGTTTATTTCGTATTCCATATTAAAACTTGTCAGCGGCAAGGCGCGTCAGATACACTGGGCATTCCATCTGGTCTCAGCGGCATTTGTTGCGAGATACATTTTCTTGAAAACATAATCGGCATATTCCTTGATTTTGACGTCAAATTCTGATATTTTCTAAAAAACTGATCTACATCAGGACATAGATTTTCACAGATACAGTAGGGGTTTAAAATCTTAAACCCCTACATTTAAAATCCGTGTTCATTTGCGTCCAAAATTCCCATACAAAATATTGTAAAAATGGAAAAACTATTACAAGCTTCATCCATATATGATGTCCTCAAAAAGGCCGAACAAGGTGAGAGGCTGAGCTTTGAGGATGGCGTACGACTCTTCAGGTCAAACGACATCCTTCATATTGGCCATATAGCAAACATTATCCGTGAAAGAAAGAATGGCAATAAGGCATACTATATTACCAACCGGCACATCAACTACTCCAATATTTGCAAGAATCGTTGTAAATTCTGCGCCTTTAGCAGAGACAAGGATGCGGCAGGTTCATACGCCATGGAGATGGAAGAAATCATGGAAAAGGCTGTGGCTGCCGTAGAAGAGGGTGCAACGGAACTCCACATCGTAGGCGGACTGCATCCAGACCTTCCGTTTGATTTTTATGTAAAGATGATCGGAGAAATCCACGAATGCTGCCCTGATGTGCATATCCAGGCATTTACCGCTGTCGAAATCGAGCACCTGTCTCAAATAGCAAAACTCCCTGTACGTCAAACGTTAAAAATACTCAAAGAGGCTGGTCTTGGTTCTTTGCCTGGCGGCGGCGCTGAGGTATTTTCTCCAAAAATTCGGGAGCAATTATGTCCGGAAAAACTCAGCGGCGAAGGATGGCTGCAGGTAATGCGTGAGGCTCATAATCTGGGATTACACAGCAATGCAACGATGCTGTATGGTCATGTGGAAACTCCTGAAGACAGAATAAACCATCTCCTCAAGTTGAGAGAGCTTCAGGACGAAACGGGTGGATTTATGTCTTTCATCCCGCTGGCATTCCATCCCAAAAATACTGACCTGTCAAACCGTTCTAATACCACAGCCATGCTGGATTTGAAGGTCATCTCAATCAGCCGCTTGATGCTCGATAATTTCGACCATATCAAGGCATTCTGGATTATGCTGGGAATCAAGCTGTCTCAGGTCTCTCTTGGCTTTGGTGTAGATGATATTGACGGCACAGTAAAGGAAGAAAAAATCACCCACGCCGCAGGCGCCGAGACACCAGAAGCATTATCTGTCCATGAAATTATCAAACTCATCAAAGAGTCTGGACGTGAACCCGTGGAGCGCGACACACTTTATAATCCTGTAAAAAGACATCAAAAGAACATCGTGCTTCAAAAAGCATAGGCCAACATTAGCCTTGCTTCTTAATCTTATTTTTTCTCAGTTTTAGGAAGAAATTACAAATTACGATTTATAAATTGGCAATTTTAAATCCAAAATCGTAAATCTAAAATTTTATTTTGGCTTACCCAGATCAGGAGGTTTTTAATAATCAAATGACTTCATTTACAAAACTTTTTAGCCCATTTAAGATAGGATCTCTCGATATAAAAAACCGTATGGTGATGTCGCCTATGGAAACCCATCTGTGCGATAAAGAGGGTTATGTCACAGACGAAATTATCGCCTATTACAAAGAACGTGCACTGGGCGGCGTAGGTTATATTACGGTAGAAAATACGTCCGTTGACCCTGTTGGCAGGGTTAATGACGGTATGTTATGCATACATGATGATAAATTTATTCCCGGCTTTAAAAAGCTAACTGACAGTATTCATGCAGTGGGTGGGAAGATTGTCCTGCAATTGAGCCATGCAGGAAAGGAGGCGCTGCCTTATTTTACCGGAACAAAAACCGTATCCGCTTCTGCCATTCCAAGCCCTCTAACGAAAGAAATGCCCGCGGAATTATCCGTTGAAGAAATCAAGACCACCGTCAATAAATTTGCGGAGAGCGCTAACCGTGCCGTAAAGGCTGGATTCGACGGCGTTGAAATTCACATGGCACACGGTTATCTGGTCAATCAATTCTTTTCACCGGAATCCAATGTGCGAACCGATGATTACGGCGGCGATACAGTCCGTCGCTCACGGTTTGCCAGGGAAATTGTCGAAGGTATCAGAAACCGTGTACCCAAAGATTATCCTGTAATTTGCCGTATCAGCGCGGATGAGTATACCGGCACGGGACTCAAATTGGAGGAAAGCAAGGAGATCGCTAAAAGACTTGAAAAGGCTGGCGCCAGCGCTATTCACGTTTCTGCATGCAATTATGCATCCGCATTTTTTAACATACCGTGCTATTATTTAGAAGAAGGCTGCTTTATTCATCTTGCAGCGGGCATCAAGTCTGTTGTAAAGATACCTGTTTTGACGGTGGGTAGGATTATCAATCCTGCTATGGCAGAAAACATACTGCAAGAGAATAAGGCCGACCTTATTGTGCTGGGTCGCACATTAATTGCCGATCCACACTTTCCCAACAAGATAAAAGAAGGCCGACTCGATGATATAAGAATCTGTTTGAGCTGTAACCGATGTATCGAGAGTATTTCTGATAAAAAGCTTGTGTGCACGGTCAACCCATATATTGGGAAAGAAGATGTTTCCCACTTACAAAAAACCAGTAAGCCCAGGAAAATATTGGTCGTTGGGAGCGGGCCGGCAGGATTGTCAGCCGCCCACTTATTGTCGAGCCGCGGGCACAACGTTACTTTATGGGAAAAGGATTCACAACTTGGAGGAAGTTTTCGTTACGCCTCAATGGCGCCCAAGAAAGAGCCTATGCGGAAGTTCCTCGATTATTTAATAAACCAGGTCAAAAAAACAAATACCTCGATTCATCTCAATAAAGAGGCTACAGTAGAATCAATCAAACAGTTCGCAGCCGATGTGGTCATTCTTGCTCATGGAGCCAAACACGTTCTTGTAGAAATCAATGGTTCACAAAAGAACAATGTACTCAACGTCAAGAATGCCTTCTCTTCCGCAGATTCTCTAGGAAATAATGTGGCTATCGTCGGAGGAGGTCCTGAAGGTTGCGAACTCGCAGACTACCTTGCCTCCAGAGGAAAGAAGATTACTCTTATAGAGATGCGGCGCGTTCTCGGACTAGAGCTGGTTGCTCACCCTCGTTATCATGTTTGTGAGCGCCTTAAAAAAATGGGCGCTCAATTACACATCAACACAAAGGTAACGGAAATCGGACACAATTACATAGTCGTCAGCCGTCGTAGGGAGGCAGACCAAAAACTGGAAGGTTTCGACAATATCGTTATTCCCACACTCCACCAACCCAATAATGCATTTGCAGAATCCATTAAAGGCTTTGTTCCAGAGGTTTATACGGTTGGCGATGCGGTGGAAGGCCGTACAGCGCTTGAGGCCATAGCCGAAGGGGCAGAAATTGGAATGAAAATATAAAACGTGGGCAACCACACAGGAAAAAACATTGATGGTGTAAATTTTGTAAAATGGAACTAACGATTATTGGTTCGGGCACGGGAATTCCCTCGAAAACAAGGGCATATCCATGTACCCTGGTAAAAATAAAAGACAAATACCTCGTTTTCGATACAGGCCCAGGTTCCCTGCGGCAACTATTCCTTGCCGGTGTTACCTCTATGGATATCGACCACATATACTATTCTCATTTTCACCCAGACCACTCTCTTGACCTCGTTTCAATCCTCTTTGCGATGCGATATAATGAACCTAAAAGAACCAAGCCGCTGTATGTTACAGGGCATACCGGTTTGAAGGCGTTTCACGAAGGTCTATTATCAACATATGGAGAAACCATAAAACCCAAAACCTTTGATCTCCATCTTAAAGAAATCGACAGGGGAGAAATTACCTATGATGGTTGGAAAATTATTATAGAACCATTACTCCATTCAATGCACAGTATTGGCTTTCGCATAGAATCGCACGATGGTAGAACACTGACGTACTCTGGTGATACGGACTATTGTGACGGCATTATCCGTCTGGCCAGGAAAGTTAACACCCTGATTCTTGAATGTTCTTTCCCGGACGATCAAAAGGTCGAAGGACATCTTACCCCACAACTGTGTGCTAGAATTGCCAGTGAATCACAATGCGAGAGATTAATCCTGTCACACTTTTATCCTGTCTGCGATGCCTGCATAAAGAGAAATAATAAAGATTTGTTAAAGAAGCTTAAAAATATTTATAATGGTATTATTATATTTGCTGAGGATTTTGCTCGATTTACCATTTAAAAAGTTCGATTACATTGAAAATTATGAAAAAATTAAAG
>JAUSDH010000217.1 GCA_030650655.1 Candidatus Brocadiaceae bacterium | reverse complement strand
TACGAATAATTCTTACGGCAAAATCTACTAAGCGTTCTTCAAGATCAAATATTCTCTTATCCTTCGACATTCATTATTCCTTGTTCGATATTCGTTATTGGACTCCATGTAAAAAATATCAAAAACAACTTAGCGCTTATGGGGTGAAGCCCCCGTATATGAGAAATACCAAATACATAGCCCCAACGGGGCGGTAGAAATCGAGGAATCGCAAAACATCACCACGGAAAAAGGTCGTTTTACATAAATTTTTATGCCTCCAGCACTTTATTGAGTTCTTCCAGCAAATTTCACAAATCTTCAGCAAACAATTGATATGCCTTTCAGAACGGAGTAGAGCCGTTGAATAATAAAGATGCAGACCCGTGCAGTTTTGTCTATCTGGTTTGATTTTTTCTGGTTCAATCGTCCACGATTGAACCTAAACATTTTGTAATTTTCATAATCTGGTACTAACTCAAAAGCTACAGCCCCGTTCAAAACATATGGTTCAATCTGCAAGATTGAACCAGCAAAAGCGAGACGCTTGTCCTACCAGCGCCACCCCAAAACCCGTTTAAATAAAAAGAAAATTTCTATAAAATTGAATTAAGGGCGAGAGCTTTTCTTTTGAGGTAAAGCCCGAAGGGCTGACAGAGTATAGCCAAGGGCGAGAGCCCTGCGATAAGGATTTAATAATATTTTCACCCTGAAAGGGCGATACATTGTCTTAATTCAATGACATTGCCTTGCGAAGAGGGGGAAAGAGTGAGGCCGGCTATGCCGCGCTATGAATTCCTGCAAGGAGCAATACTAATAAATGCTGTTGACAATTTAATACGTCATACATATTATTAGTTAAATTAGGCCTTCGGCGACAACACGAATTAAAGATAATCCCTCCCTTGATGGGAGGGACAAAGGGAAGGTGTGTAGCTTTTTCTTTCACCCCCACCCAGCCTCCCCCATCAAGGGGGAGGAACAATAGTTTGAAATTCCTGAACATGAACTTAAGAAGTACGTTACAAAAGTAACACGGTTTTTAGAAAAACAGTACTTAAGAAGTACGCACTTCAATTATTCGATTAACTAAAAAGGGAGAACACATGAATAAAATTAAATTTACTGCGATCTGCTGTGTATTGGCACTTGTCCTGATCAACGTTGTGATGTTGACAATTACTTCCGCAGATGAACCACCTGGTCAGATAGGGTATGGTAGAGGAGGAAGGATGCAGGGTGGGTCTGTATCAAAACATGGAGATGAACCTATCCAGCCAATTCCAATCAGCTTTGACTGGGACAGCGCAAAGATAGAATTAGGAAAGATATTGTTTTTTGAACCCCGCTTGTCCAAATCAGGCTGGATCACCTGTAATTCCTGCCATAACCTCTCAACAGGCGGCGCAGATAATCTGCCAACCTCTATTGGACATAAATGGACGCTTGGCCCGATAAACTCACCTACGGTCCTCAATGCAAAATTCAATCTGGCGCAGTTCTGGGACGGACGCGCTAAAGACTTGAAAGAGCAGGCAAAAGGACCCGTAGCAAATCCTATGGAAATGGCTTCAAACCATGACTTTGCAGTGGAGGTATTGCAATCAATACCGGAATATGTGCAATGGTTTAAAGAGCTGTACAAAGATGAAAAAATTACCATTGATAACGTCGCCGATGCGATTGCGGCATTTGAAGAGACGTTAACCACACCAAACTCAAGATTTGATTCATGGTTAAACGGTTATGATGACAAAATTTCAGAAGCGGAAAGACAAGGATATGATCTCTTTAAGGATAAAGGGTGTGTAACCTGCCACAATGGTTTTGGTGTAGGAGGCAACTCTTTTCAAAAATTCGGGATTGCAAAACCCTATGACAAAGACACCCAGACTCTTGGCAGATACAATGTAACAAAAAACGAAAAAGATAAATACGTTTTCAAAGTTCCACTGCTGAGAAATATTGCGCTAACGGCTCCCTATTTCCACGATGCCAGCACCTGGAGTTTGCGTGAGGCAGTTACTATCATGGCAGGATATCAGTTGGGAGTTACGCTTACTGATGATGAAACGGATAAAATTGTTGCGTTTCTAAAAACCTTAACCGGAGATCAACCTTCCATTATTTTTCCAACTTTACCACCCTCAAACGAAAACACACCGAAACCAAACCGGAATTGATTTTACAGCAATTATGCAATAGGACACAGATGAACGCTGATAAACACAGATAGAAAAGGGAACACCTCAGAGTTGATAACCTGAAAAAAGGCGATTTACCAGCGCCCGAATCAACTACGATCTGTGAGTACATTAAAACAACCTGAAAATATTTTGTATCATATGGAATAACGGAAAATAAATGTAAGGCTTGTCATTCCCGCATGTTATTAGCGGGAATCCAGCGGTTGTAAAGACATGGATGCCCGACAAAAGCATTCGGGCATGACAGCCGTAGATTGATCATGTTTCTCCTTATGCCTTTGGCGACTATTTTATTTGCATGTAGGGGCAATTCGTGAATTGCCCTACCAGATTGAAATTCCTGAACATCAAGCTATGAAAGTTTCAGTAATTGTTCCAGCTTACAATGCCCGGAAAACCATCGGTCAGTGTATCGAAGCCCTTTTGGCCCAAAAATATCAACGTGAAAACTACGAGGTGATTGTTATTGACGACGGTTCGACCGATGGGACAGCAGACGTTGTTAAGACCTATCCGGTAAAATACCTTTATCAAAGGAATCAGGGGCCTGCCACCGCCAGGAATATCGGAGTGAAAGAGGCACAAGGAGAAATAATTCTCTTCACAGATTCTGACTGTGTGCCTTCCGACAACTGGATTTCTGAGATGGTTAAACCATTTGAAGATAAAGAAGTCGTGGCCGTCAAGGGCGCTTATAAGACCAGACAAAAAAGCATAACGGCTCGATTTGCCCAGCTTGAGTTCGAGGAGAGGTTCGAAATGCTGAAGAAGGCTGAATCAATTGACATGGTGGACACCTATTCTGCAGGTTATCGTAAGGATATATTTCTGCTGATGGGCGGCTTTGACCCCTATTTCCCCGTAGCGAATAATGAAGATACTGAGCTTTCGTACAGGATGTCGAAGCAGGGCTACAAAATGGTTTTTAATCCTGACGCCATCGTTTATCATCTGAACCACCCAAGCTCCATCAGGAGATATGCGAGGTTGAAATTCTGGCGGGGTTACTGGAGAACGGTAGTTTACAAAAGATTTCCAGACAAGATACTGAAGGATACCTACACACCGCAAACCTTAAAACTACAAATTCTTTTCCTATTCCTTCTCATTGCAGTCATTCCGTTTGCGGTCATTTCAACAAAGGGAGTATATCCTTTAATCGTCATAGCCATCTCTTTCTGCATATTATCGCTGTCTTTTATTGTGCTAGCCATGAAAAGAGACCCCCTCATCGGGGTATGTGCCATTTTTTTTCTCTGTATCAGGGCTGCTTCGCTAGGATTTGGGATGTTATGGGGTATTAGCCGTTCTCTGAGGGCTTGAACTGTCGCTATCGCTGTCTTTATCGCTTATCATAGTAAGCGTCTCTTATTTAACTGACCAGTGTTCGGAACTTAACGGTTACCGATTCCTGCAGTGTTATCCATTTTGACTTCGCCGTAAAATACATTTGATTTACCAGCCATGTCAAATATGCTGTCGCCAATAAGCATATTACCATGTTAACCCGTTACGCAAATGAGTTGATTTAATAGCCACCCCAAAAATGCTGTTCCTGCTAGGTATACTACCATTTTACCCTCCTACTCAAAACAGTTGGTTTAATAGCCACCCCAAAAATGCCGTTCCTATAAGGCAATGGGCAATACCAACAAACAGGTATAATACCATATTAAACCCTCCTCAAAATAGTTGATTATCGGACTCGTAATGACATATACTTATTAGTTACTTTGTAATATCGGCATTTTCAGCCAAAACTTTAGGTAAATTATTTAATTATGGAAAAATATCTTGTCATTGTTTTTGTTCTTTATCTTCTTGTAGTCTTTTCAGGCTATTGGCTCAAGTATCTCAATCTTTCTTATCTGAAAAAGTTCGGGGTATCAATTCCTCCTGAGTTCGAAGGACACATAGACCAGACGTTGCTCCGTAAAACGCGTGACTACGTTGTTGAAAATACAAAGTTTGAATTTGTTTCGTCCATTTTCCATACGATAATCCTCTTGATTTTCCTATTCGGCAATCTGTTCAATATCTATAACTCGTGGATTGCTTCCCTGAAATTACCCTTCATCCTTTCAGGACTAATCTTCTTTTTCCCCCTGCTCTATGCTGAAACATTACTGGCAGTCCCATTCAGCCTTTACCACACATTTAAAATAGAAAACAAGTATGGATTTACTACAACGACGCTGAGATTGTGGATAACCGATTCCATAAAATCGCTCGTAATATCCACGATCCTGCTGGCTTTGGTAACATCGGCAGGATTTCTAATTGTTCAGGCAAGTCCCAATTTATGGTGGTTGTGGATATGGTGTCTTTTCCTTGGTTTTAGTATCGTTATGATGTACATCTTTCCCTATGTAATAGAACCTCTCTTTAACAAGTTTACACCTATTGAAGATGAAAAACTCAGGGAAGGCATTCACCAACTCATGCAAAAGGTTGGTATACAGGTAAAGAGGATTTTTAAAATGGATGCCTCGAAGAGAACCAGACATACCAATGCCTATTTTACCGGCATTGGAAAGGTGAAGAGGATAATCCTTTATGATACCCTGCTTGAGAAGATGGACAACGATGAAATCCTGTCAGTACTTGCACATGAGGCGGGACACTGGAAGAAACGGCATCTTTTAAAGCATCTCATTACTTCTGAGTTTATCGCATTAATTGTGATGTATCTGTCCTTTAATATATTTCAGGACGATGCCCTCATTACTCTCTTTCATTTAAAGGAAAGCACATTCTTTGCAAAGGTTATTATTGTAAGTTTTATAGGATCAATCGTAGCCTTCCCTTTTACTCCCATATTTAATTATTTTTCCAGAAGGCATGAAATTGAAGCCGACCGCTTTTCATACAAACTAACAGGAGATAGCCAAAGTATGATCAGCACCCTTGTAAAACTTTCAAAAGACAATCTTTCAAATCTTCATCCCCATCCTCTCTACGCCTCGTTCTACTACTCGCACCCGCCTGTCCTGGAAAGGATAAGAAAACTCAAAAAAATAACCAAAAGTAAAGATAAATGATAGCCTTTTTCAATTGAAGCAGTATTTGCACGGTTGACACAGTTATGTTTTCATTGCTTAATAAACTACACGCCAAATTCAGTCACCCCAAAATACCTTTTTTACATCCTCATTTTCCAGAAGTTCCTTGCCTGTACCTTCTAAAAATACAGTGCCTATTTTAAAAACATACCCGCGGTGAGCAATCTCAAGCGCCATGCGTGCGTTCTGCTCAACGAGGAGAATGCTTGTGCCTGTTTTATTTATCTCTAATATTTTTTCAAAAATTGTAGCTACATAGTCAGGCGATAACCCCACTGAAGGTTCGTCAGCAAGAAGCAATCTTGGCTTTTGCATCAATGCCCTTCCGAAAGCAAGCATTTGCTGTTCACCAGTAGACAACACGCCAGCCTTTTGTTTAATTCTCCTCTTCAATGCTGGAAAAAGTTCAAGGATTTTTTCTATGTCATTTTTGATATCTTTATCTTTTCGCAAAAAGGCGCCTATTTCAAGGTTTTCCAATACCGTCATTGAGGGGAACAACCTCCTGCCATCTGGAACAAGAGATATTCCTTGAGAGACAAGTTCATCAGGTCTTAACCCTTTAATGCTTTGATCACGAAACAAAATATCCCCACCTTGCAGCTTCACTAAACCAAAAATGGCCTTCAGGGCGGTCGATTTTCCAGCACCATTAGGCCCGACCATTGACACGATTTCTCCCGAGTTGACGTAAAACGACACATGCTCAATGGCTCTGACGCTATCATAAAAAACACTTATTTCCCTTGCCTCAAGAAGCAACGATTCTCCCCTTTCCCATATAGGCTTCAAGAACTATTTCATTTTTTTGAATTTCATCGGGCGTACCTTCCGCTATCTTCTTGCCATAATTAAGAACTATAATTCTATCCGAAATATCCATAACAACTTTCATATTATGCTCAATAAAAAGTATTGTTTTCCCGGAAGATTTAAGCTCTTGAACGATATCAAGCAGCTTTGGTATTGTTTTAGGATAAACACCTGCCGTTGGTTCATCAAAGAGATAAAATTCAGAATCCGTTCCAAGGGTCCTTGCAATTTCTAAAAGCCTCCTCTGTCCATGCGAGAGGTTACTTGCAAATTCGTCTCTCTTTGATTCAAGACCTATCGTTTTGAGTAATTCCATCGCCTTTTCGCTGTTCTTCTTTTCCTCTTTCAACATTTCAGATGTTCTGAATATGGCTGCTGTGAGACTTTCACCCTTATTGTATTTCATACCAAGCAATACGTTCTCAAGGACTGTCATCTGCGGAAATAATCTGATAGTTTGAAATGTCCTCCCGATGCCGAGATCAAAGATTTTGTGAGGAGCAATGTGGGTAATATCTTTCCCTTTGAAAATAATCTTGCCCTCGGTTGGTTTCAAAAATCCGGTAATCAAATTAAAGGTCGTTGTTTTCCCAGAACCATTTGGTCCTATGAGGGCAGTGATAGCATCCTTTTCGATACCAAAAGAAAGGTTATCAACGGCGTGTATCCCATCAAAAGTTTTAGTCAAATTATTTACCCGAAGTATTTCCATCATTAAAATCTATATTTTCCAATAATCCCCTGCGGTCTTTTAATCATTAAAATAATTAAGAGCAGCCCATATATCATCTGCCTGAGAGGTGCTGCAACAGAACTCGGCAAGCCTAAAAACCTCAACATTTCCGGAAAAATGACGAGGACTAAAGCGCCAATAAAAGCGCCTTTCGTATTTCCCATTCCTCCAAAAACAACCATTAAAAGCACCATGACCGATTCCATAGGCGTAAAGCTTGAAGGGTCTATGAACGTAATGTAGTGAGCATATAGACTTCCTGCAACACCGGCAAAGAAAGCTCCTATAATAAAGACAATGAGCTTGTATTTAATGATATCCTTTCCTATGGAAAGACTCGCCAGTTCATCTTCTCTGATACTTTTCAGGATTCTTCCGAAAGGAGAATCCACAATCCTGTTCATTATGAATGCGGTTATAAAAACGAATACTATGACCAGCATCAAATATGCCCAAACTGGTCGAAATTCAAATCCAGGAACAGTGAACCCCGGTATTCCTGGCAAGCCCATTGGCCCCCTTGTCAGTTCGACCCAGTTCTTTGATACGGCATAGATAATGACTCCCAGTCCAAAGGTGGCAAGGGCAAGATAATCTCCTTTAAGCCGTATGGACACAAATCCAACAACAAAGCCAAA
>JAUSDH010000216.1 GCA_030650655.1 Candidatus Brocadiaceae bacterium | reverse complement strand
TACGAATAATTCTTACGGCAAAATCTACTAAGCGTTCTTCAAGATCAAATATTCTCTTATCCTTCGACATTCATTATTCCTTGTTCGATATTCGTTATTGGACTCCATGTAAAAAATATCAAAAACAACTTAGCGCTTATGTCCCCCTGTCCCCCTCACTGAGGGGGAGAAAGGGGGAGGGGGGAGGCTAGGTGGGGGTGCTGAACTTTTACGTTTTTTATCTGTGTAATTTGTGGTTTCTTTTAAACCTGACTGGTAAACACATCTCAATCATATCCCCCAAAAAGCCTTGCATATTATGTCCAGATTGATATAATTTGTTTTTTATATTTGGCGTTACTGAAATCAACAGGATTGGTGCAATGAATGTAAATACTGCGAAAAAAACCGAGTACGTCTTTAAAGCGCCCAGGGGTACAGAAGACGTATTACCGGAAAAATGGGCTTTATGGAGAAAGCTTGAGGAGGCTGGACGACAGGAGTTTGAACTCTGCGGATACTATGAAATCCGCACCCCTATTTTTGAAGATACTCGATTATTCATCAGGAGTATTGGAGAAGCTACTGACATTGTCGAAAAGGAGATGTATACCTTTGCTGATAGTGAGGATTCAAGCATAACCCTGCGTCCTGAAAGCACGGCCCCTGTGATGCGCGCCTACCTGGAGTATGAATTACATAAGACCAAAAAATTCCAAAAGTTTTATTACATAGGCCCACAATTCAGGAAGGAACGTCCACAGGCTGGTAGGCTTCGGCAATTTCACCAGATGGGGTTAGAAGCGGTGGGTGCCAATGACCCTTTGTTGGACGTGGAAACTATCAGTGTGGCTACCCGGATATTCGACCGCATAGACCTTAAGGGATATACGGTCAAGATTAACTCCATTGGCTGTGAGAAATGCAGGCCGGTTTTTAGAAGTATCCTCAAGGAAAAACTCTGTGAACACGAGAAGGCGCTCTGTGAACTGTGTCAGTCGCGGCTCAACCGGAACGTATTTCGTATTCTGGATTGCAAAAACGAGAAATGCAAAACGATCAGTCACCACATGCCTTCGATTAATGACTATTTGTGCGGAGAATGTCAGACTCATGCGAAGACCGTGAGGGAAGCCCTTCTGGAAATCGGTATTCCATACATTGTCGATGCCCATCTGGTGCGGGGGCTGGACTATTATACCAAGACCGTTTATGAAATCACCCACTCTTCTCTCGGCGCTCGTGACGCCATATGTGCAGGCGGGCGTTATGACAATCTGATTTCCGATATTGGGGGACCTTCTATTGGTTCGGTGGGTTTTGCCATCGGAATGGAGGCGACGATACTCGCCCTTGAAAATGTTACCGCAAAAAAGAATAAACTTATCAATCAGGAGGTTTGTGGCCCGTCTCCCGCGGTGTATATTGTTTCTATCGGTGAAGAAACAAGAAAACAATGTTTCTCATTGCTTAACCTCTTAAGGAGATCCAACATTTCTGCAGATTTTGATTACGAAGGCAGAAGTCCCAAGGCACAGATGCGTACGGCGAACAAATTGGGGGTAAAATATGTGATTGTGCTGGGTCCCGACGAATTAGCCCGCGGCGACGTTAAGATCAAGATAATGGAAACAAGCGAAGAAATCTCACTCAAACAAAGTGAAGCCATCACGTGGTTCCTGAATAAAGAAACACCTCTCAAGAAATAACAAATTTTAAATTCCCAGGAGATAGTTAATACATGTCTAAATTGAAACGAACACACACCTGTGGTCAATTGCGTTTGAATGATGTGAAATCAACGGTAGCCCTGTTTGGCTGGGTAAGCAGCATACGCGATCATGGCGGTTTAATCTTCATCGATTTGCGGGACCGATATGGCATTACCCAGGTGGTGTTTAGCCCTGATAAAGGGGAAGTTTTTTTTAAAATTGCCGGCCAATTACGACATGAATACGTTGTGTCCGTACGAGGAATTGTCTCTTCCAGACCACCAGGCACAGTAAATCCTAACCTGGACACAGGGGAGATAGAGGTATATTCCGATACCGTAGAGATATTAAATAAATCAGAAACTCCGCCATTTGAAGTTATGGATGATAGTAATGTATCATTAGAGTTGCGATTGAAATACCGTTACCTGGATCTGCGGCGTCCCATAGTGCAAAAGCGGTTGATTTTCCGCCATAAGATATGTCAAACAATACGTGAATATCTCGACAGCTTGGATTTCGTCGATATTGAAACGCCCGTATTGACGAAGAGTACGCCTGAAGGTGCAAGGGATTATTTGGTGCCCAGCAGGGTCAATCTTGGGAAGTTTTACGCACTACCCCAGTCGCCGCAGCTTTTTAAACAAATCCTCATGGTAGCGGGCTATGATCGCTACTTTCAAATTGTACGTTGTTTTCGCGACGAAGACCTCCGTGCGCAGCGGCAGCCGGAGTTTACGCAAATGGATATGGAGATGTCTTTCGTAGATGAAAGTGATATTATTCAGGTCATCGAGGGACTCATGGCTACGATTTTTGATAAAGTTATTGGGAAAAAGATGGCCATCCCTTTTCCCAGGATTTCCTACAGAGAGGCCATGACCTCTTACGGCTGTGATGCGCCTGACCTGCGTTTTGGCATGAAGATAAAAGACGTATCCGATATTGTTCAGAAATCAGAATTCAAGGTATTTTTAGACACTATTAAAGCGGGTGGGCAGGTTCGCGGTATCAATGCCGTTGGGTGCAGTAATTACTCAAGAAAAGACATTGATGATTTAACGGCATTTGTCGGTCAATTCGGGGCAAAGGGACTTGCATGGTTCAAAGTAGAAGAAACGGGTTTAAGCTCTTCGATAACAAAATTCTTTCCAGTTGAGGTACAGCAGAAGATACAACAGTGTATGGAAGCAAAAAAGGGAGACTTGCTCCTTTTTGTTGCCGATAAACCAAAGGTGGTGTCCCAGTCGCTCGCACAACTGAGGTTGCATCTTGGACATAAAAACAAACTTATTGATACCAGTGCATTCAATTTCTCATGGGTTGTGGACTTCCCGTTGTTTGATTATAACGAAGATCAAAAACGTTATGAGGCGCTCCATCACCCATTTACCTCTCCCCATCCTGATGATCTTCCATTCATGGAGGAAAAACCATTGGAGGTGAAGGCGCGCGCTTATGACCTGGTGCTCAACGGCGTGGAACTGGGCGGTGGGAGTATCCGTATCCACACACCAGAGGTACAAAAGAGGGTTTTCCGTCTGCTTGGTATAGATGATGAGAATGCGTACAAGAAATTTGGATTTCTGCTCGATGCGCTGAAGTATGGCGCTCCTCCTCATGGCGGGATTGCGTTAGGAGTAGACCGCATGGTTACGTTGTTATTACAGCTTGACGACATTCGCGAGGTTATCGCATTCCCGAAGACACAGAAGGCCACATGTCTCATGACAGATGCGCCATCTGAGGTCGATGCGCAACAACTGAAAGAATTGGGTATACGGGTTGTTTAAAAAGAATTAGAGTAAAAAAATAAAAATTGATAAACGGATTAAATCCAACAAAGAGAGACCAATGAAAAAACAATTACTCATATTGCTTATTGGGGCTACCTGTGTGGTGTTTTTGGCCTCCATAAGTTTTTTTATATACTTAAAACGCCTACACCGCGCTACGGCTTATTTCCAAACGGTGGGAGAATATGTACAACAGGGCAAGCTTGATGATGCCATTATCATTTTGAAGAACACACTGAGTAAAAACCAGCGCATTGCTGAGGCACACGCCGCCTTGGGTATGATTTACAATAAAAAAGACATGCTCGACGAGGCGCTTTCAGAGCTAAAAATAGCATTAAATATTAAACC
>JAUSDH010000213.1 GCA_030650655.1 Candidatus Brocadiaceae bacterium | reverse complement strand
TCTGCTGACCCAGCACAACAATCCGATGTCGTGGGTGCGCACCACCGGCAAGCTGCCGATCTACCTCGCGTGTGATCGCTACATCATCGCCACGGCAGTCGGCGAAGCCGCGCGGCTGTTGCAGCCATACGATATGTCATGTCACGTAAAGTTTCGTTCATCTCCAACAGTTCATAAATACCAATTCTGCCGTGATAGCCGATATTATTGCATTTTATGCAACCTTTTCCTTTATAAAAGGAAAAATCTTTCAGCGCATCTATTTCAAACCCCATTTCCAACAATTGCTCAGGGGTGTATTTTATAGGTTCTTTACAATTTGTACAGATCGTTCTGACCAGACGCTGAGCCATAATACCCTGCAAAGAAGTAGCAATAAGAAAGGATTTTATACCCATATCAATTAATCTTGTAACGGCGGAAGGGGCATCGTTTGTATGAAGGGTACTGAGGACAAGATGTCCTGTTAAGGCAGCAGCGATAGCGGTATCCGCGGTAGCTGCATCACGGATTTCTCCAACAAGGATAATGTTTGGATCCTGACGGAGCATGGTTCTTAGTATTGTGGGGAAATTAAAACCAATTTTATCATTTACCTCACATTGATTAATGCCCTTAAGGGTATATTCAACAGGGTCTTCTGCAGTAATGATCTTCGTATCACCCTTGTTAAGTTCATTAATGGTGGCATATAATGTGGTTGTTTTACCACTACCGGTGGGGCCGGTAATGAGTAATATACCATTGGGTTTTTTTATTATGGAATGAAAACGTTTGTAGTCATTTTCGCAAAATCCTAAATATTTAAGGTTCATCAGGATAGTCGATTTTTCAAGGAGACGCATAACAATGCTTTCTCCGTAAATAGAAGGCAAACAAGATACACGAATATCCAAATCCTTGCCTTGATAATTAATACCAATGCGTCCGTCTTGTGGTCTCCTCTTTTCTGAAATATCGATATTAGCGAGTATCTTGATTCTGGAAATAACCGAGTCCTGCAATTGCTTTGGCAGTACATCTGCCTCCTGACATACGCCATCGATGCGGTACCGGACGCGTAATCTATTGGAGAGTGGTTCCACATGGATATCACTGGCGCGTGAGGCAATAGCCTTATTGATAATCAAAGAAACGAGCTGAATAATTGGCCCTTCGTCATCCATGCCTTTCGTTTCGATTTGCAGCTTTTCTGTTATTTCAATTTCTGCTCCCGTTTGAGAAGACTCGCGGGCCTTGAGTGCTTGCAGTAGGGTGTCTACCGTTTCCGTCGGTTCCAACGCATAATATTTATTTATAGCCTTCTTTATGTTTTCCGGTGTGGCAAGAACACATTTGAAGTCTGCGTTGAACATAAAACGCAGGTTGTCTATAAACCCAAGATCCGGTGGACTACTTACGGCAATGGTGATAACGCCATTATCTTTTGATACAGGTAAAAGATGATGTTTTTTTACGAGTTGTGCAGGTATCAAATTAATTATTTCAGGTGAAATAGTGGTTTTGTCAAGATCGATTACCGGTAAATCATATTGTGAGGAGAAAAACTGTACGATCTCTGAATAGGTCAGAAATCCAAGTTTGACAAGTGCATCCTCCAGTTTGATACGTTCTTTTGCCTGGACGTCCTGGGCTTTATCTAATTGTTCCTTATTGATTAAACCCTTATTTAATAAGGCATGCTCTATTTTGTATAATACATTTTTCATTTCAAATTTGCTTGTATAATACGGGTAAGGTATATAAAATTTTAAACTAATATAATATATTATATGATACGGTATCTTTCAACATTTATAACAGGCGATACATAATATGGTACTCTTACGGAATACCCTCAAACACATAGTTGAAGTGCTGATAGACCCGCAGGGCTACATAAAAACAAAATTTAAGAAACTTGCCATTCCAAGCGGGAGTCTCGGAAGGCTGGAAGAACTGGCAACTTTATATGCATCGATAAGGGGTAATTTAGATTGCGGAATAAGGCATAAAAAAATATTTACGATGGCAGGCGACCACGGTGTGGTAGAAGAAGGCGTGAGCGCATTTCCACGGCAGGTTACGGCACAGATGATACAAAACTTTATAGAGGGTGGTGCGGCTATCAACGTCCTTGCCCGTCATGTTGGCGCAGAGGTGATCGTAGTAGACTGCGGGGTTGCATTCCCTTTGGATGAAAAACAGTGTTTGAAGGTAAAAAAGGTTGGCCTGGGTACGAAAAATATGGCAACGGGTCCTGCCATGTCAAGAGAGGAGGCTATTCGGGCTATAGAGGCCGGCATTGAGTTGATTGAAGAAGAACTGGCAGGAGGTCTGGATATCATCGGTACGGGAGACATGGGGATCGGGAATACCACACCAAGCAGCGCCATCTTGGCCGTTCTGGGTAAAATGGATGTTGAATCGGCAACAGGCAGGGGAACGGGACTTGATGGAGTAGCACTGCAGAAAAAGATTGAGGTAATAAAAAAGTCAATTGCTTTGAATCAGCCGAATCCAAATGACCCGATAGATGTGCTTGCAAAGGTTGGTGGATTCGAGATTGGAGGAATTGCCGGTCTATGTTTGGGTGCGGCTCGTTATCGCGTACCGGTAATACTGGATGGTTTTATTTCAACGGCAGGCGCCCTGATTGCCAATGCAATCGAACCGAAGGTAAATAATTATCTGATTGCCTCTCATGTGTCAGCAGAAAAGGGACACAGAATGATGCTAAATATATTAAACAAAGTTCCCTTATTCGATTTAAACATGAGATTAGGCGAAGGAACGGGTGCTGCCCTGGGCATTGGTCTGATGGAGGCAGCAGTAAAATTATTGAATGAAATGGCTACATTTAACGAAGCTGGAGTGTCAGACCCGTATACACAGTAAATATAAATTCATAATTGGTAAAGGATACATTGAAATTTTCATTTCCTTCGTTTCACGATTAGAACAGACATATAGCCCCTTCCGCTACCCTTCAGCGATACGATGTCGCAGGTAAGATATGCGTTCATTTGCCCGATATAAGAAGCAAATAAGGCATTTCCCG
>JAUSDH010000207.1 GCA_030650655.1 Candidatus Brocadiaceae bacterium | reverse complement strand
TTCCCCGTTCACTAACGATGTCTTTGTACATGACAATTTGAGCTGATGACAGGGTACAATATCGTTTCTCTTCTGTTTTCGGCGGCAGTTCTGTTAAAACGTCTTTCTTGAGCCGTCTCAGTTTAAAGGGATGAAGTATCTTCTTTAATATTTCGCGTTTTTCATCATCCTGATATTTCGTGATCGGGTTCTCGTATCGTTTCCTGAAATCCTGTATGCTTCCCAGATAGCCAGGCATAAGGAAATCAAAGATCGACCACAACTCCGACAATCTGTTTTCTATTGGGGTGCCCGTTAGCGCAAGGCGATGCCGCGCTTTGAGGGATTTGGTTGCTTTACACATATGAGTCTTGTGGTTCTTGATTTTTTGCGCCTCATCCAGGACTACGTAATTCCAATGAACTTTGCTAAGAGCTTCCACATCACGAGAAAGGATACTATAGGTCGTTAATACGACCGGCGGGAGATTGCCAGAAAGGATGCTATTTCTTTCTTTCCCATAAAATCGGGTTAATTTTAATTCAGGGGCGTACGTTTGAAGCTTGGATTCCCAGTGGTCCAGCACTGAGGTTGGACAGACGACCAGGTTGGGCAGGTTCGGCTCTGTTTGTAAGGCAGAGAGGATTACTACCATAGCCTGATGTGTCTTGCCCAGACCCATCTCATCGGCAAGGATGCCGTTAAAACTGTTTGTGTGGAGGAACCAGAGCCAGTCATAGCCGGACTGCTGGTAGGTGCGCAGTTCTCCCTTGTATGAATCAACAGGTGGCGCTGGTTGCGGCGGTGTGATGCGGTCAAAGTTCATCAGGAATTTCCGCGTTTCATCGCATGCGTCTACTTTAACATGCTTGCCACATTCTGCCCTGGTGCGCAGATACCCCAGTTTTGGCATCTTGAGCCGCCCATTCTCAATGATACCACTGCCGCGCTGCCAGATGTCCAGGATATCTTTGGGGATTTCTATATAATCCATATCCTTTCTGATGCAATGGTTTTTATCAATGCATGCCAGGATTTCCTGGAGTGTTATGGTATGTTTTCCTACTTTGTATACGGGGTCAAGCCACAACCAATCGCTATCACAAACCTCTACCTGCAGATAGGAAACATCGGGATTGTCGTGGACTTCTACAAGTTTTAATCGTTCCGATGGACGAAAGGAAGGTTCGGCAAGTAATTGGTTGAAATCTTCCCTGAGAAAATCAATAGCATCCTTTTCTTTGTAAACGAGCGGTTTCTCATTGTTAAAATACGGTTTAAACTGTGGTGGAACGGGGGCTACCGGCCGATAGGAATTATTGAGCCATATCCATTCATCATTAATCTTGCAATCACGCAATTTTTCCACAGGAAGGAATTGCTCTTTTTTACTGGTACTATTCAGTTTCAGGACGGGGGATAATTCAAGGTGCCCCTGTTCGTTTATATCGGCATGGAGATGCGGAATAAAGGGAGTTTTGTAAAGCTTCGTCTGTCTTGCCCGTTCCGATAATTCCACCTGAGCGTCATCCATTTCCTTTAATTTTTCGAAGATGCGTGGACTTTTTGTAGCTGAGATGTGAAATACCGATTCGTCGCCCTGGTCAGAAACGAGCTTGAGTTCTAGCTGCGGCCCGCCATTGAGTAAGTCTACCTTGAGATTGAAATCGCCAAATGCGGAAAAAATTTCACTTAAGATATTAGAGGGGTTGTAGTCTAAGAATGGAAAAGAATCGGGCTTGTCAATATCCTTGAATTTCGGTATTACAAAGGGCAAAGGATTAAAAAACTTTGGTTTTCTCGGCAATAATGGCTTATAGGCGTTTTTCTTATTTCGATTTTCAATCCATTGCAAAAGTGTCGCAACGATATGCTTGCATATCTCCCCATCCGATGCATAGAGGCACGTACAATCCATATCATATATTTCTTCTTCATCGGCATGAATGGAGACTTCGTAGGGAAATGGTTTGCTGCCTGAAACTGCTGCCGTTAATTCCCCGTCACGATATTTTAAATTAAGGACACGGCCGCTTCTGAAATAGGAGAGTCCGCGGCTAAAGACGCCAGTATTCGTAATTGATTTGATATATTCGGCTGTAACGGAACTTAATGAGGAGGTATACATGATTTCGTTCTCCTGTAAGAGGGAATACAGATTTTACAAATTAGGCTGCCTTTGGCAGCGACTTTTAACCTCCCCTCTAGAAAGAGGGGCTGGGGGTGTGTTGTGGCAAACTTACACCCCCCTTTATCCCCTCTTTCTAGAGGGGAATCACAAAAGATTGAAATTTCTATACGTCAAGTTACCTGTACAATGTACAACATATATACCAATTTACCAACAAAAAGTCAACTAATGACCTTAAATTTTAGTTTGGATATTTCAAGTATTGTTAAATTGAAACAGGAAAAATATTTAATAAATCTTCTCATATTAAAAGTTATAAGCTATACTTTTAATATAAATTTCCTTGTTAAAAGTTTTATGAATGTGGTGATGAAAAAGATATTTTTAGCCTGGTTATTTGTTTTGTCAGATTATCTGCGGTAGCAATGTTTCGCTTAATCAAAAAATTACACAAACTTTTTGATATGTGGAAGGATTATGAACTTTAAACTTGAACCTGAAAAGATAGATACCCTTATTCAACTGGCCATCCAGGAGGATATTGGAGACGGAGACATCACTACAGAAAGTCTCATTCCCGATAGCCTGATTGCAGAAGGGGCATTTATTGCGAAGGAAAGCGGCGTTATCGCAGGATTGCCCGTTGTTGAATACTTTTTCTCAAAACTGGACAAAGGTGTTTCTTTAAAACAAAACGTTAAGGATAGGACTTTTGTCAAAAAGGGAGAAACCATTGCTTCTCTAAAGGGTAGTGCGAAGACTTTGCTTTCGGGTGAGCGGATCGCCTTGAATTTCCTTCAAAGACTTTCCGGGATTGCAACCACGACAGCTCAATTTGTCGAACGGATAAAACCCTTTAAAACTGCTATTATGGATACAAGGAAGACCGTCCCCGGCTGGCGTTATCTGGAAAAATATGCAGTAGCAATGGGTGGTGGTGTTAATCACAGAATGGGGCTTTACGATCAGGTACTCATAAAAGACAATCACCTGGATATTCTAAAAGTAGAGACAGGTTTCAAGCCTGTCTCTACTTCTTCCCATAGCAGCATTATTGAAAAGGCTGTATCTGCATTACGACAAAAAATAAAAAAGGGGATTTTGGTAGAGGTCGAAACACGAACACTAGAAGAGGTTGCGGACGCCCTTAAGGCGGGTGTTGATATAATCTTATTTGATAATATGAACATTACACAACTCGAAGAGGCTGTAAAAATGGTTGAAAACTGGAAACCTTCCAAAGGAAAACACAAGCCACTTACGGAGGCATCAGGAAATATTACCTTGGAGAATGTGCATCTTGTGGCCCAAACGGGCGTGGACAGGATTTCTGTTGGCGCCATTACCCATTCAGCAAAGGCTCTGGATATTTCGCTGGAAATATCCTGGAATTAAATAACACATTTACCATTACAACATACGAGATCATGCTGTTTTATGCTTCGTACCAGGTTCGTACTCGCTGTCTCTACCCCCAGTATCTGCCTGATAAGTTTATGATGATTTGCAAAATCCTCCAGCCTGTCGTAATTGGCATCCAGTCCCAACCTCACTGCCGACAACACCAATATATGCCACATTTCCATTAAAGTCTGCCACTCCTCCCGCAAACATGCAACACTTTTTCTACTTTCCCACCTGCTCCTATCACTTGTTTTTACTTGTGTTTATCAGTTTCCGTTTAGACACTATTTACGTATTGTCTTTCGACTCATACGAAGCAGTTAAAAAGCTTTGTGAAGAAACTAAAGAACCAGAAGTAGCGGGGAAGAATGGCAATAAGATTTAGGAAATATTTCCCACAAGGAAGGTATTCTCAATTCAATTCCCTGTAAGAATGTTAAGAAATTAAGAGTTTTACAAACAAAAGATAGGGTGCTTAGTTCTGGGGAAATTACAGTCATTCTAAAGGGTGATAGCCTGAAAGCAAAAGACCGTTTTACAATCTACCAGGGATAATCTTTCCCATAATAACAGCCTCCCTTGCCCCAGTGGCGCTGGGGATGTTGTTGGGGTTGCCGGAAATTGCCTCGTTGGCAAGGATGGCAAAGGCAAGGGCTTCTTTGGCATTGGGTGAGATGCCGAATTTGTTGATGGAATGTATTTGAATCGTTGGTTCGAGGTATTGTCTGAGGAATTTTATAAGGGTGCTGTTGTGGCTTCCACCACCTGAGAGTATTATCTCAGACAGGTGATGTTTGGATAAAATCCACTGCTTATAGCTGTCCGCAATGGTGCGGGCTGTAAAGGCCGTAACCGTCGCCAGAATATCCAGGTCTTTGATTCCGGAATGTGTGGCATCTTTGTAAAGCTTGTCAGCAAAAGATTTCCCAAACTCCTCGCGTCCTGTGGTCTTTGGCGGTGGTTTTGATAGGTAGGGGTGGGCAAGGATGGCAGCCAGAAGGCTGTCGTGAATCTTTCCCCTTGCTGCGAGTTTGCCGCCTTCGTCAAAGTGTTGCGTAGTGTTTGTGACAAGCTCGGTAATGCGGTCAATTATCATGTTGCCGGGGCCGGTGTCGAAGGCGACAACGTCATTGATACTGCAGTTCTTTGGCAGTATGGTGACATTGGCAATTCCTCCAATATTTTGCAAGGCGCGCCCCTTCTCTTTGTCTCTAAAGAGGAGGAAATCCACATAAGGCACGAGTGGCGCCCCCTGCCCTCCTGCCGCCATATCTCCTGGACGGAAGTCTGCCACTGTCGTAACGCCCGTTTCCTGAGCAATGACGGAAGGCTCACCAATTTGAAGCGTAGACCGAATGTGTGGTAAATCCCACGGTTCTTTTTTAAAAGCGTCTATGTCTACAGTGTTGCTATTGGACTCATTACTTCTGACTTCTGACTTCTGACTTCTGTCTTCTGCTTTTTCCATGGTTGTTTGATTGGGGAGATGATAGATAGTCTGTCCGTGGGAGCCAATGAGGTCGATATCCTGGATGGCAATCTGCGCCTTGTTTGCAATGGATGTAGCCGCATTTGCAAATAGCTTTCCGAGGTGAAAGTTTAGCTGGCAGACCTTGTCAACTGTGCCCGTTTCAGGATTACAGGTGCCGAGGATGGCTGTGCGTGTAGGCTTGTCATAAGAGTAGGTTTCAAAAGCGAGGATGTTTATCTTTGTGTGTAAGCCGTTCCCAGAGATTTCCACAAGGCAGGCGTCTATCCCATCTACCGACGTTCCCGACATGAGGCCAATGACTTTTTTTGAGTCTTTCTGCTGTAGCCGCAGGAGTTTATCTAACATGAGTTTTTTAGACACAGGGGTTTTATCGTATATGAATTTTATTTAAGCAGGTTATACGATGTATTGCATAGAGAATCCCCCTTAGAAAAGGGGCGATGGGGTTGTGGAATAGCCCAGGAAAAAAATACAACCCCCAGAATCCCCCTTTTCTAAGGGGGACTTAAACGGAATAACTTAACTATAGTTGTGGCAACGTTGGGGCTGTCTGGATTCACATCAATAATCCTGGTTTTTGGAATGACAACCAGATCCATATCTTCCATGGGGATTGCGCCGAGTAACGTCTGGTCTCCCATTACCAGGGCACCGGCAAACCCAATCCGATTCTTAAAACGGATTTCGACCGGACCAACGTAAGGCACAAGTTTCTTGCTTCCATCTGCCAGCGTTACTTCCTTTGTGTCAATTTTTTCCAGATCGAGTTGGATTTGTACATGTGCGGGGATACACAAATGCACGGCTCCGCTATCTGCCAAAGCATCAACCTCTACTGGTTTTAATTCGGGCCTTCGCGGATTTTTGAGTATTAATTTTGTGTTAATTAGCCCCATGACCTTCTCCTCTTATTGACGTCTCTGTCTGGCAGGTCAAAAATCTCAATGGTGTGGACTGGACTTGCTTTTATAGATTTCAGCCTCTCGGTCTGCGTCGCCAAGCATTCCCTTGGAACGATATACTTCTTCCAGTATCTTGTGTACATCAACAAATTCAGGGTCAACCTCAAGCGTCTTCTTGAGAGAGGCCTCTGCATTATCAATGTCTCCCTTTTCTTTATATGCCAGTCCAATATTGTAATGAAAGGTTGCTATGTCTGGGCGCACCGTTAATGCCTTTTGCCAAACAGAAATAGCATCGTCGAATTTATTGATTTTTGTATAGGCAATGCCCAGGTTATAATAAATCTCTGTCTTTTGTGGATTAATTTCCAAGCCTTTTGTCCATTCTGCAATAGCCTCGTTGAATTGTGTCTTTTTTGCATAGAGGATGCCCAGATTGTATCGAGAATTTACAAGACCTGGATTTATTTCAAGCGCTTTCCTGAATGCCGTGGTTGCATCTTCTTCCTGTTTCTTGTGGATGTATACAAGCCCCAGTCCTTCGTAGGCATCTGCATAATGGGGGTTGATTTCAATAGCTTTTTTGAAAACAGAAACGGCCTCGTCTGATTTCCCTCTTTTGTTGAGGACCGTGCCCTGCCCCACTAGCGACTCTATCATCGAAGGATTAAGCTCTGATGCCTTTTTGTAAGCAGCCAGGGATTCATCGAACATACCCTTTTCGTCGTAGAGTAGACCTAAACTATAATGGATTTTCGCATCGTTTGGATTGGACTCCAGCAGTTTTTTGTTTTTTTCTATCTCTTCATCTGCCATTGATTTTTTATGAACTGAGGGAACTTCGCCTTCAAGCTTGATGGAAGCGCCATGTTGAATTGTGGATTGTGTGCCGGATTCTTTCTTCCCGCACCCAATATTGTAGCAGGAGAAAAGCAATACGCTAGAGATCACGAAAGAAGTGTATCTTTTAAAATATGTCATAAAAATCCTTTTCTTTTTAAAGAGATATTGTATAAGTTATGTAAATAAAGGAGTCAGAAGCCAGAAGTAAGAAAATAAAAAACTATAATTAAATCCTAACCCCTGATCCTTGACCTCTAACTTCTGATATCTGACATCTGACTTCTAGTTAATTATATATCGTAATGGCCATTCGTCAATCTGAAACTATGGGTCAGCACATAAAACAGTCTCATACACAGAATCAGGGGCTTACCCGTGCGATGGGTTTTTTTGATGTGATTTGCCTGGGGATTAATAGCGTGGTTGGCGCTGGTATTTTTTTATTACCGGGGCAACTGTGCAGTTTAGCCGGCGATGCGGCGCTGTGGCTATTCCCTATGTGCGGAGTCCTTTGTTTCATCATTTCCCTGTGCTTTGCAGAGATGGGGGGAATGTACAACAAGACAGGCGGCGCATATCTGTATGCCAGGGAGGCATTCGGGCCGTTTGCGGGTTTTTTGGTGGGCTGGATGATGTGGCTTTCGTCCATCATTGGTTGGGCCTCGGTCGCTAGCGGTTTTGGGCTTTATTTAGACTATTTTTTACCGACAGAAAATGGATGGCTAAGCAAGTCAATTATTACGATTCTGATAGTAGGGTTGAGTGCCATCAATTTTTTTGGTGTTAAACCGGGGGCAAGGACAATCAATTTTTTTACCATAGGCAAACTCCTGTCTTTGCTTATTTTCATTGGTGTGGGATTCTTTTTTATCAAGAAGCAAAATTTAGTTTCGTTTCACGATGGTGGGAATTTTAACGCAGCAGCCATTATGGCGCTGTATGCCTATACAGGATTCGAATTTGTCGTGGTGCCTGCGGAAGAGATGCGGCATCCTCAAAGGGACATTCCGCGCGTACTGTTCTTTGTGCTGCTGCTGGCAACAGGTTTATATATCGTTATTCAGATTGTCGCCACAGGGACGTTTCCCGGTCTTGCTGCGTCTGATAAACCGCTGGCTGATGCGGCACGATATTTTATGGGGACGGCAGGCGGCGTAATTATTGGTGCAGGGGCATTGCTCTCTATTGGCGGCGTTAATGCAGGCATTGCCCTGACAAGTCCACGCAGTCTCTATGTCCTTTCAGCCGATGGATTCTTCCCTAAAATATTTTCCAAAATACATCCTGCGTATCACACGCCATATCTGGCTATTATAGTCAACATGGCTTTGACGCTTTCATTGAGTTTGACAGGCAGTTTCAAATATCTGATTGCAGCCAGTGTTATGGTAAGTATACTCCAGTATATTCCTACCTGTCTGGCCGTCGTTGTACTGAGAAGATACAAGCCTGAGTTGGAGCGGAATTACCGGATACCCGGTGGGTATTGTATTCCCATTTTGGCGTTGGTGATTTGTGGCTGGCTGATATGTCATGTAGAACTGAAGGTAATAACGGCAACAGTTGTTGCTATTCTTGTGTCATTGCCATTTTATTTTTTGCGACGATAAATGAGGGAGAAGCGACGTGCTTATTTGCATCACAGATCAGGAAAATAATACCGCCGTAAAGGAAGAATCCTTTCTGGATAAGAAGTATACGGTCATCTCCCGTTCCGGTCTGAATATTACCGAGATACAAATTATTGAAATCCTTAAAAAACTTACCAGTCCCAAAAGGATTCTTTTTCTGGAAAACCGGACAGGGGTTTCTGGTATTATTGCGAGGGGCTTATACCCCGAAGCGGAGATTACTATCCATTGCATGGACTTGTATTATGCCGGCAAAATCAAAAGAAACTTGTTAAAAAACGAGGGTTCCTCCGTTACCGTTTGCTGTAAACCCTATGTGGAACAGAAAGACACTTTTGATGTAATTTTTCTCCAATTGTCAAAAGGCGGCGCCACAAGAGAATTAACGGTGGATTTAATGCAACAAATCCACCAGGCGCTGCACATGGGTGGGAAATGCTTTTTTTCTATCGAAGGGAATGATTCATGGGTTCGCAATCAGGTCGAAAAACTCTTTTGGGGGTTTTCTATTTATTCCCAGAGTAAAACAGGCTGCTGCATAGCAGCCAAAAAGAAGGAAAAACTGAAACGGGTAAGGGATTTTCAGGCAGAGTTTGTCATGACCGTTTTTGGGAAAAAGCCGGTTCGCCTCCTTACCATTCCCGGCGTCTTTTCGCACAGGGAAATAGATCAGGGTGCGCTTGCCCTGGCGGAAGTCGCAGGCGGGGAATCTCAAAAAGGCGATGCGGTACTGGATATGGGTTGTGGATGTGGAGCCATTGGGATATCGATTGGGGTAAACCAGGACGTAAGCAGAATCTGCTTTGTAGACTCAAACTCACGTGCTATCTATATAACGGAAAAGAATTGCCAGCTCAACGGCTTGGAACGCTATGAAGTAATGATGAGTGATACAGGTGTAGGGGAAGAATGCGGATTCACCCTTTTTACAGGCAACCCGCCCTATTTTTCTCATTACAAAATTTCAGAACTCTTTATTAGTACTGCATATAAGGCCTTGAAACCAGGAGGAAGGGCATTTGTTGTGGCAAAGACAGCGGCGTGGCACCATAAATTTATGAATACCATGTTTGGCAATGCAGAACTTATCAACAGGAGAGGTTACCAGATTATAAAATCGGTAAAATAGGCCGGCCAGATCGGGAAGATGAGTTTTTCATTAGACCTTTTTATAATAATGGTCGTATCAGGTATAGTATTACTTTGTAAAAACTTCTTTTTTAAAAAGTTTTTACACTAAGCTGTAAAGTGAACTTAAGTTCGCCTTACTTCATTCCCTCTTTGCAAAGGGATAAAGAGAGGGTTCGCTTGCAATAGCAGTATCAATCCTTTCCTTGATTATCTTTGCCTTAATTAATCCAAAAACTGGAGTATCGCAAAGCTAGTTGTTATCTGCCGTTGCGGGCTATCTTTCAAAAGTCAATATTCAAGACCCCAGGCTCCAACCGACTTCACATTTTCCTTTGTGTAAAAACAAATTGTTGGGTTTTTAAGACGATTTTTCGTCTGTTAGTCTAATGCCTTCTTGTACCAATTCGTTGCCCCCAGATCTTTTTTACCATTCCGTCATTGTCTTCGTCATAAATTTCACCCACAACTTCTTCTAAAATATCTTCTAATGTTATGATACCTATCACTTGAGTACCCTGGCGCACTATGGCCATGCGTGTTCGATTTCCTTGAAAATTCTTGAGTATTCTGAGAATGGATTCGTTGACATCGACAAAATATGGTTTTCGGAGTAAGCTGGTTAATGAAAATTCTGTTTTAGTGTCCATCATAGCTCCAAATTCTTTTGTGTGAAGGATGCCGACTATTTGCGGTTCGGCTTCATCAGATACGACAGGGAGTCTTGTGCGTCCACAGGTGATAATAACTTTCAGTATTTCCTCTTTGCCCATAGAACTACGAACTGTATCGACCTTGGAAAAGGGAAGCATAACTTCAGATGCCTTCTTAAAGCGCAATGCAAATAAATTCAAAATATAATCCCTATGAACTGGGTGTAGAGATTTTAGGGAAAGTTCTGATACCCCGTCTTCAGAAAGAATGGCCGGTCGGATACCTAACAAGGAAAGAATTCTTACCGTTGATTGTTCAAGGATATGGACAACGGGCATGGCGATCCTTGTCATAAGGGTTAACACATAACTCGAGGCTAACGATATCTCTTCAGGATAGCGGATTGCAATGGCTTTCGGTACCAGTTCTCCGATGACAACGTAAAAAAAGGTAAAAGGAATAACGAAAAGTGCAATTCCAAGAATTTCTGCCGTTGTGCCAGAAACATTTAAAAATTTCTGCAGAAACGGAAGAATAGTCTCCTCAACTTCTGCGCCGCCAACTGCGGCGGACAAAATTCCGACGAGCGTAATACCTACCTGAATAACGGCTAAAGTTCTTTCTGGGCGCGCCTTTAGGTTGATAAATATTTTTGCGGCTGCATTTCCTTTCGAGGCCATATCTCGTAAAAGCGGGACATTGGTAGAGGCAAATGCCATCTCCATACATGAAAATATGCCGTTAAAAAGGAGCAATACGATTACTATTATCCATTCCATTTTAAACCTCCATTGCTTTAGAAATGCGGCTCTTCAACAACTTCTTTTGTGAAGGGGTAGTAAGGACGCATCACAAATAAATTTTATTCAACAACCCTTCCAGGTCATTGGGATCGAATGATACCACCCAACGCCATTTCCCAAAACCACCGTGCTGGGTCACTGCCCTGCACCATTCATCTAAAAATGCTCTTTTGGTTTTGTTCTGTTCGTTGTCTTGTCCTTTGGTTTCAAGGATTAAATGTTCTCCGTTTTTTAGTTTGATAATGAAGTCCGGGAAATATCTTCTGATAACTCCCTGGTAGTTGTAAAGAATGGCGAAACCCAAATGGTCGTTTTTTACGAATGAGTCAACCACACTGCTTTTGTTAATAGTTTTCGCTTCAAGAAATTCCCATGTGCTGTCAACAACGGTAAAATTGATATGTGTTTTTTTAAAGCCCTCACACGGTTTGCTTGTCCACCATGTGCGCACATCAGCAGTCGAACGGACGGGATGCTCCTTGTCAAAAACCGGGGTGAGTTGTGTCGTATTCTCTGCCCGTATTTCATTCCAGATATGCTGAATGACTTTGTTCATATTCAGCATTATGAGTATTTTCTTTCTTACTTCATCCTGATTGAACAATGGATTTTTTATCCTGATTTTATCCGAATAAATGAATTGCTCAATGATGCCGATGAGTTGTATCAAAAACGATTCCTTACTTCCTTTCCAGTCGGGTTTTTTCTCTGAATTGTAAATCGTGGAGGCAATTCTAAAAATAATAGACTGTAAACGGAATTTCTCACCGATTTCTTTTAAATCAATTTCAGTAAGCGCAGCAGGATTTGGTTTACCGGCTATGATGGCAGCCAGTTCCGCTTCTGTTATAGATTCATATGGGTCAAGTTCAAGAGGTATGACTTTTTCCAAGTTAATAGATAGTTGTGGCTTGTAAACATGGTCAATCCTCAGAATGTTAGGGAATGAAATTTTGTGTTCTGCTTTTTCTTTAACAGGCTCGATTCGTGTTTTAGGTGGAGGTGGTGGAGGCGGTGGCCCATCGCTTCCGCCTTCATGAGGCAGGAATGTAAAAGGAACGCCAAAGATGTTTACATATTCAGGTTCAAACAACCCGTCTTTTCCCACATCATATGAAGTTCTCCGTAAACCACGGCCAACGACCTGCTCACACAATAACTGGCTGCTAAACGCCCGTAAGCCCATAATGTGAGTGACTGTTTTGGCGTCCCAACCTTCGCTGAGCATACCCACGGAAATTACATTTCGTATATGCTCACCAGGTTCTCCGATTTTGCCAACGGTATCAACAGTTCGTCGTAATAATTCAGCCTGTTGTTTTTTTGTTGGTTTCTTTTCTTTGGTTTGATTACTATCACCTTCTTCTGATTCTTCAGCGTCAATATCTACTTCTTCTGTTTCGGCTTCTGCTTTATCAAGAATCCTGCTATCAATCTGCAACGTTTTCTCTTGATCGCATAAATCACCCAATCCGGCTACGGATAGTAAAAAGGCATCATGGTCAAAAGAATATTTGATTCGGGCTGATGTGTACGTGGTGTTTGCTACTGTTATCATCACAGGCGGAATTTTATGTCCTTCCTTTTCCCATGCGTCTTTAGCGGACTTCCAATCCTTACCCAAAAGCAGATAGGCATTTTTGATGAGGTCGGGAAGCGGTTCGCTTTCTTCTGCCTTGCGGTTGATGTCATCCTTCACGGTGGCATCCATATAGATGTGATACAAACGTGGACGCAGGTTAGCGTCTACAGTGCCATCATCACGGATTACAACCCTCGGCGTTTTTACCAATCCTGACTCAATCGCATCATTCAACCCGAAATCGCTGACAACCCATGGAAACAATGCCTCTTCAGTTGCTTTTTTACCTGATGGCGCAAAAGGCGTGGCCGATAAGTCAAAACACCGGATGATTCCTCTTGCCCTGTGAATTCTGTCCAATCCACCTATCCAAACGGTGCTTTCTTCAATGTCTTCTTTCTTTACGCCTTTAATTTTACTCTCTGCCGGAATACGCCAGGCATGGTGTGCTTCATCGTTTATCACGATCAAGTTACTGGCGTTTGCCATATCGCCCAGCACTTCCCGCACATAGGCTTCATCACTTTTAGCGCCCCGTTTGTCAACGGTTCTCTTCTTTGCCAGTCTTTCTTCGCTGTCCCAAGCGAGGGTGTGCCAGTTGATGATTTTTACCTTGCCTTGCCGCAAAGATTCCATCAAACCCGATGGAACTATGTTAAATTCCTCAAAGTAGTTTTCCTTGTCGAAAGGATTCAACACCGATAAGCGGTTGCGAACCGTTAAACCCGGAGCGACAACCACAATATTTTTGGAGAACCGTGTGTCTTTACTATTGGCTACTTTATTCAGGACTTGCCATGCAATGAGCATACCCATGACAATGGTTTTGCCAGAGCCCGTGGCCATCTTGGTGCACCATCGTGAAAAATCTCCACCATCGCTTTGGATGTCAATACCTGTGCGGCCGGCTTCCGGCGCTTCGGTAAGCCATATCAGGGTTTCGATGGCCTCTAACTGGCAAAAGAAAAACCTGCGGTCTTTACGTTCTTCGGGGTCTTGCCAGTGTTGCAGTAATCTTTTGGTAATACCTGTAACACCCGGGTAGCCCTGCTCACGCCATTTCTTTATCCGTGGACGGATTTTATTGACCAAATCAATTTCAATGAAAAGTCCCGGATCGTCAAATCCTTGTGCTTGTGGTGTGGCAACAACATATCCTGCCGGCCTGCGGCCTTCCTGTAAGATAAATTCCCGTGTATCACGTATGTATTCCCAATACTGCTGTGGTTCTTCGTAAGGGGAATTGATAATGAGCTTGTCAATGTTTTTCATGGCTTATTCTTACATCCCCCGATCTTACCAGACGACAGGAACTATCCCGGCTTTCTTGATTTGCTCATCCCTTGTTATTAACTTAGCTTCGTAATA
>JAUSDH010000193.1 GCA_030650655.1 Candidatus Brocadiaceae bacterium | reverse complement strand
CATTAGGTTAAATATTGAAACCAACAAAATTCTCTCTAACCCTTTATTAATAAGGGTTTCCAAAGAGAGCATCAATATTTCGTGCAAGATTCAGGTCATACCATTCTTTCCATGTACCTTTTTCTTTGGTGTTCAATAGGGCTGAAAAAATTAAAAAGCTTGCACTTTTCTTTGTCTTTGCTAAACTAACCCCCTAATGGGAAAAAACAATTTCCTATCGTCTATAATATATACAGAAAGGAGGACTTATTATTATGCCTATTACATCCTTTAGCCCAATCGTAGTTGTAACACCTGGCGGAACAATAACAACCCCGGGAACTACCACTGCTCCCGCAATACCCAGAAATTTTACACCAAGCCCCGAAGACAGGTATGTTTCATTCGTAATTGAATTGATGAATGATGCTACTGATGCTGATGTTACCAGAGCGGAAAATAAAATCAATCAAGTTCTAAGCACCAAACTTTCAGGCTATTTCCCTGAACTTTTCTTTTTTGAATCAAATATAAGAACCAAACATCTGGAATGGATAAAATCGAAAAAAATTCCAAAAAATATTTACATTAAAAAGGAATTATACAAAGATATTTTTTCTAAATTTAAAACCAAAAAATTCCCAAGGCTGCAATTCACTTTAACCAGATTGTTTCCGGGCTCAGAAACTGACTTTAAAAGTTCTAAAAAATTTGGTCTTCATAAATTTTTACTCTTAACTATTCCAATTTTTGAAAGGCAATTTGAAGCAAGAACCACTGCTAACAAGTTATACGCTAAGCTCTTTGATGCAAGTTATGAATTAAAAAAGATTGCGAATATTCAATCTGTAAATCCGTCCACTCAATTTAAAAGATACGACTTGCTTTCAACATCAAGTGATGATGTAAATACACTGCCTAAAAACTGGATGCATACAAGTATGAATTCAGTAACACTTCCTGCCGGTATAAATGGAAATGGAGTGGTAGTTGGTCACCCGGATAGTGGTTGGACTCCACATCCAAATCTAAATTTCACTAATGTTAGTTCAAATCCTTCAAGTATAAACTATGATTTAACAAAGGATTGGAATGTGTTTAATGATGCAAATACCGCGGAAGAATCTTTAGATTCAATAGCAATTACTCACTTTCATGGTACGTCAACAGGAAGTATGATTGTTGGAAATGGCAGAAGAAACAATGTAAATGAATTGGCAGGAATTGCCCCGGGTGCAAAAATAATTTCAGTGAGAACCATTGCAGAGCTTGATACCGGTGTTGTATTGATTGGCGATACAGATGTGGCAAGAGCAGTCTGGTATGAAATACAACAAAATGTTGATGTCATCTCATTAAGTGTCGGCGGTTATCCGGCACCCGCACTGGAATGTGTGATCGCTCATGCAGTTTATAACAATATAATAGTTTGTGCGGCTGCAGGGCAATTTTGGCCGTTTATTGTTTTTCCTGCTGCATATCCGGAATGTATAGCGGTAGGAGCTTCGAATAATGCAAGTACACCATGGTCGTCATGCGTTAAAGATAGTAAAATTGCAATATCTGCACCTGGTGAAAAAATATGGAGCGCGTACTGGGATGATGCTTCTCCTAACAGGCACTCAATAATTGAAGGTAAAGGAAATGGTTGCTCTTTCGCTACAGCATTGGTAGCAGGCACTGCTGCTTTATGGTTACAACGATATGGTAAACAAACATTAATGAATGAATTGCAAGGAAGAGCTACCTTACAAGAACTTTATATCAAACATGTTCAAAATACCGCTACAGTTCCTACTGGATGGAATACTTCGGAAAGTGGGGCAGGAATTATAAATGTTGCAAGATTATTAGATACAACAACCTTGCCAAATCGTAATACTTTTGTTGGTCAATCCTGGAACAATTGGAGGCGAAGAACTGCTGAAGAAATATTATATATTATTTATGAAAATACTGACCCAGTAGTAATAAGGGAAAGATTGCAGAATATGAACGCGAGAAATAACTTTGAGCAAATCGGTCAGGAGTTCATTAATCTGATATTAGGAATAGAGCAGGGATTTGAAGATTTTAAAGTTGCCGCAGAATCAGCAGTAAATGATGCAGAAGATGCAGTTAAAGAATTTATTGATGATGTTGAAGATGCGGCCTCTGATGTAGTGAATACTATACTCGGGTGGTTGCCTTAAATTCATAAACCCCCTGCTGTCCTTGATATTAAACGTATCCCATATGGAACTACAGATAAAACAGGATTTCCAAATCCGGCAATAAAACAAATACCTTTGTTCTGTGCCTCTTATTTTTGAAGTTTAATTTCTCTAAAAATGATTACAAACAAACAATGGAAATTTTATAATGAACTCCATGACAGGCTTGGAGAGCAATATCTTATTAAGGAGAAATACAGGGTGGCAATAGTTACTTTCTATGATAATTATAAAACCTTCTGACGGACATCATGGTTCAGGCAGGGTCAAGTGGTGTTGAAGGCTACATTTTGCCCGCAGCCAGGTGGCAATTTGCGGGAAGAACCACAACAGCAGCACCATGCCGCACATCAGAAACTGGTCTCTATGTGGTTGAAGATTTTGGACAAGGAAAAGGGTGTTACCTTGTTTACAGGCCTCCTTTTGGAGAGGAAGAGCTATCAGATTACCAAATCCCCCCTTTGGCATAGTATCCTAGTTAGGAAAGAGCAGATCGTAGGAATCCATTCCCCGTTGGTGATGGCGTGACATGGTTTCTGTCAGAAGATAACTGCTGAGTTTTCTTGTTTTAGAAGCTAATACAGGCGCAGAAAAAAATATCCAAACGTGGGCACCTTTACCTGAACGTGACCTTTCGAGCGCTGCTGGAATTTTTAGACTTCTACATGTTTCCATGAAGGCGGTAACGTCATCAGTCCACGACTCCTTATCAAAATCTATAGCAAGAAAATAGCAGGTCTCATCGGTAAGTAACGGGTAAATGCCTATGGTATGCTTGCCTTCGAGGTGCTCTTTGATGATGTTAACTGTTACAGGAACGAAAGACCGGTGCGAGCACTCACTGCATTTTACCTTAGGTTTTTCACATACCCCATCAACCCACTCATTGTTACAGACCGGGCTAAACCCTTTTTTGCCGGTCTTTCTGCTTATCCATAAACGGGGATAGACATCAATACTACCATGAAAAAGATTTCTAAATAAGGCAATCTTTTCCTTAGGGCTTGATATTTTAGAGAAGATACCATCAGGAGCGGTTATGTCTTTTGTGATTTCAAGGGAGGAATTGGAAAATTTTAAAAACTCAGCCTTGAGGGATTTCAATTCGGCAAGGATTTTGTGTCGCTCTTTGTCGCGTCTGGCAAGACGAGAACTCTCCATTGGAAATGGCCGATATTAAGGCGTTGCGCCTTTCGTTGTCATCCAGGATAGTCCATTTTCGGGAATCGGACACCAGAATTGGTGGATTAAAGCGCTGTCCTTTGCGCAGAATCCACCATTATGGAAATGTTATCTGCGGATTCGTTTGCGATGTGATTATGAAAAATCAAATATTGCCTGATGGTCTGTAAAAATTATCTATATCCTTTCTTTTTCTCTATCACCACGCCAACGATTCTGTATTCAATGTCCTTGTTAAGTTCCATGTCATCGTATTTAGGATTCAGTGGATGAAACCTTTTCTTCTTTTCCTTTACAGGACGTAGGGGCGGGTCTTACCATTCCCCATTTGCATGGGGACAAGTTTTTGTCAATTCCTTGTGAAAAATCGGGTAATGTGCTGCACATTACCTGTCCTCTTATAATTCACCTATAATTTCATACCATTCTTTCCATGTACCTTTTTCTTTGGTGTTCAATAGGGCTGAAAAAATAAAAAAACTTGCAATTTTCTTCGTTTTTGTTTTACTATCGCTCTTAAGAAAAAAGCAATTTCCTATCATCTATCATGCGAGCAATCACCAATTGAGAAAATAATGAGCCCTTTAGACAGATTAGCGATAAAAATAAATGGAGATGAGAATTCGTAAAATCTGCACATATATTTCATATTTGACATATTGGAGCAGGTTTTGAATGAAAACCTTCTTCTATAAGTAAGTTGTGGGCAATGTTAAACGACAAACAGGCACGACATTTTAAAGTCATCGGGAGCTGTCCTTCGGTGACAACTTCTGGACTGACTTGCAACCCGACAGTTTTGTGCAAGTGACAAACTTTTTTGCGGTGGACAGTCCCGCGTTGACTTTTAGAAAAAAAACAATCGGACAGACAATCGTTCAACAAAGCCGACAACGCAAACAAATATATAAAAAAATGAAAATTTTTATTAGCCATTCATTAGCAGACCACGAAATAATTAGTGGAGTAAAGGACACTCTTGAACCACACGGAGTAACTTTATTCATTGCCGAACATTACCAAGACCTTGAAAGAACCATAACAGAAAAAATTGAAAATATGATTAGACAATGTGATGTTGCTCTCATTCTTTTGACGAGAAACGGATACAACTCACATTTCGTGCAACAAGAAATTGGTTATATTAAAAGTCAAAACAAACCTTACTTACAAGTAATCCAATTGGGATACGAAAAGAAAATAAAGGGATTTAATTATGGAAAAGGATATGTCCCTTTTGATCCGACACAACCTCACATAGCATTAGAAAAAGTAAAGCGTTCACTATTGACTTATTGGCAAAAGAAAAACGAAAAACAACGACAAAGAACTTTAGCCAGACAGCAAGAACTTGCAGGACAACAAAGAATGCAATTACTACGACAACTTGAAGAGCAAAGAAAAAAAGACGAGACCGTTGCTAAATTTGCGATTGGTGGATTAGCGACATTAGTAATACTTGGACTTTTAGGCGGAAGTGGAAAATAACGACAGACAAAAACACTGCCCACAACAGCGGGCTTATGCAAGCGGGCGGATAGTAGGTTATCAACCTTTGGTACATTTTATTTACATTTGTACAGGGTGACAGTGACGAGCGTTTTATGCCCGCCTGACATATAAGCCCGCAAACCGTTAGCGGCAATGCTTGGCGACAGTGCTAACTTGAAACTGACGGACAGAAAACAACCATTTAACAAACATACTTTATGAAAAAGTTTTTTCAGACATTAAGTAAAATATGGAACGACCCTGTTTGGAGTAAAGTCATTGCGGTAGCAATAGTCGCTTCGGTTTCGTTAATCTATGCAACAGTTCAAAATAAAACGGAAGGTGTTTCGTTTGCAGACAGCTTTAAAAAAATACTTGACCTAAAAGTTAAAATTATTTACATCGCAGGTGCTATTATAATTTACTTAATAGGTAAAAGAATCTTCAAAAGAAAAGATTCATTCTACAACAGGAAACAGACAAAGCTCCGAGAATTTAATAAACTTGAAGACAAGCAAAACTTCATCTTGTATAGGTGGGGAGTTTTTTTTGACTATGAAACTCCATTTATTTCTGACCTAACTCCATTTTGCACAAGGCATGACGCTACACCAATTCGCTTTGTTGGTAGTAGTTGTCCTATTGCTGGCTGCAACAACAACAGACAGCAAATAAATTTACACTTGGCTAAAAACCACATTGAATCAGTTTTAATTGACGAGTGGGAAAAAACAAAATAGGCATTAACTTTAAAAGATGACACAGGCAAAAAAAATATTACGACTTGAAGGTTGGGGACTAATTCTCATTCTTAGTTCATTCCTTTGGCAAATAATTTAAACCGACCTTCAAAGCATGTCACAAGAGGCAGAGTATTACAAAATTCATAGAGGGAATAAAGGGTCGCACCTTCATATTTCATTTTTCAAATTAACATCGTTGAGAACAATTCTGAAACATTAAAGCAATAAATACAGGCTGTTATATATGTATAATATCTTTGATACATTCAATAAGTTCCTTTGCAAGTTTTACTGCCTCAGCAGCGTCTTTAGTAGATAATTCAACAAATTCTTTATAATCACTCTCCTGCCTTGCATCAAATGCTTTATGCAGAATTTTAGAATAGTATTTATCAATTTTTCCTGTATGTATCAAGACTTGCTAAAATATATTTTACTATATATAACGGTATCCGTTATAATACTGATGTATGGGTAATGCAAAAAGAGAGGAAGCCTGGTGATAAAATCATTCCGTGATAAGGGAACAGAGGATATTTTTGATAGGAAAAACACCAGAGAGGCGCGCAAGACCTGTCCACAGGAAATCTGGCGAGCGGCACAGCGAAAGCTCGATCAACTGAATGGTGTTGTTTCTTTAGCTTCGCTGAAAATTCCACCGGGAAACATGCTGGAAGTCCTTAAGGATGATCGAAAGGGACAGCATAGTATCCGGATTAACGATCAGTTCCGAGTTTGTTTTGTGTGGGCTGATGATGGTGTAGACAACGTCGAAATTACAGATTACCACTAAATAATAAGGAGAAAGATATGGTTCGTATACCAAAAAATGGGCCGCCCACGCATCCTGGCGAAATGTTATTGGAGGAATTTCTCAAACCTCTGAATATGACGCAGAGCGAGCTGGCAGAAAAGCTTGGGGTTTCATATCCGCGTGTTAATGAACTGATTAATAAAAAAAGAGGGGTTACCCCTGACACTGCACTTCGTCTGGAGAAACTTTTTGGCATGGACGCGCAGTTTTGGCTTAATTTGCAGTTGGCATGGGATCTCTATCATGTAACTCACTCATCAACTGCGAAGGAGATACAAAAGATAAAAAGATTGCCTGCTTTTATACACGCCTGACCACTTCTAATTAAAAAAGGTCTTATTTCAACCTGAATATGATCTGTTTATAATAGACGTGGGGCTAAGATTTTCTTGTAACATCTTTTCAACATCCGAAAGAGTTTCCTCCGCTTGCTTTAGCCTATATGTGAAAAGCGCCTCTTTTTCTGCCATACCACTACGCCTTCTTCTCTAATATTTTTTACTATGGGAGATGCTCTCAAGGGTGAATTTTCTATTTCTTCTTATGAAAACTGTCTAATTCCTTATTATTTTTAAATTAATTTTTGTCAAAGGGAACGTACCGTTACCATTCGATAATTTGACTACAACTTTAGAATCTTCTGACTACAAAAGATGACCTCTTGATTGACAATCAGAATTTAGGTGCAAAAACACTGTAGTCAAACTGTAGTCAACTCCATCGGAATCCAACGGAATGCATCAGAACCACCAGAATTTAAAACGTGTAGTAACTCATTGTGAAATAAGTAATTGCGGTCATAACAAACACAAGGTCAGTCAGTTATAGAAAATACCAAAAACACCATTTTAACGAATGGGGTTCAAGAGGTCGTGGGTTCAAATCCCGCCACCCCGACCAACAAAATCAAGGGTTTCATGGTGTTAACTATTGACTACTTCTCTGAAATTGTACCGTTTTTGTTTTGAATCCCTACTTTTTGTGTTTATTTCCAAAACGCTTTGTATACCTCAAATACAAATCTTCAACTTTTTTTCTTGCCCAGGGAGTTTTTCTCAGAAATTTCAAACTGGACTTGATACTTGGATCATTGTTAAAGGACCTGATATCGATGAGCCTTCCCATTTCTTCCCAACCATAATGTTCTACCAGATGGGTAAGAATCATTTCCAGCGTGATTCCGTGAAGGGGATTGTTGGGTTGTTGGCTATTCATGTTTATGCTTAGCCATGATCGGTGCAATGGGTTGCTCACCTAAATTCCGCTCAATATCAACATTCATACATTTTTTCTCACATAACGCCTGGTTTAGCGATTGCGATCGGCCATCTGCTACAATCATTTGTTGGTATTGAGCTATTTCCATTTTCTATCACTTTTATTGCTTATCCTAATACCATTATCCTCAATAGTAATCAGTCTTTTTTTGTAAAGGGCGCCTACCGCCTTTTTGTACGTTTTCTTGCTGACGCCGAACAATGTGTAAATTGTTTCCGGGGGGCTTTTATCTGTTACTGAAATGAACCCGCCTTGCTCTTTCAAGACAGTAATAATTGTGCCCGTTACATCATCGACTTTTTCATAGCCTGGTTTATGCAGGCAAAGATCTATTTTATCATCATCCCGTATTTTTCTAATGAACCCTTTTATTTTCTGCCCTCTCTTTAATGTCTGAAACACCTCGTTAAAATGAAGTACCCCCCAATGCGAACTATTTATAATGGCCTTATAACCAATATCGGTCTGGTTGCATATGAACAACTCCACTTCCTGTCCCTCCTGAAGGCCACCAGGTTCTTTGTCAAGATACTTATCCAGTTTCGAGGAGGCTGCGATGCGATTACTGTTATCGAGATACACCCTGACGATATACGATTGCCCTTCTTTCATTGTGGGTTTTTGTTCACTATAAGGCACCAGCAGATCTTTGGGTAAACCCCAGTCAAGGAAGGCCCCGACAGGGGTAACCGAAACAACCTTGAGCAAGGCAAAGTCACCGACCATGGCGTAAGGATGTTCAGTTGTGGCAATAACACGATCTTCGGAATCAAGGTAAATAAAAACCTTAAGAATATCGCCAGCCTTGCAATTTTGGGGAACATACCGCTGCGGCAGTAGTATTTCGCCTAGCCCTCCACCGTCAAGATAAACCCCGAAATCAACTTCCTTGACGACCGTTAGTTCGTTCACTATTCCTATCTCTGTCATGTTTATATCTTCCTATCCAAGCTTATCTTCATTACTCTCATCAATTCCATGATTATACTTCTGCTCTGGATTTTTAACAACCTCCAAAACCATTTCGATGGTCTTACTATTTTTTGTCAATTCCTTCCATTAATCGAGTAATGCACAGCACATTACCCATTACCTGATAATTCACCTATAATTTCATACCATTCTTTCCCATTTCTCTTTCCTTTGATTTATAACTTTGCTGATAAAATAAATAAATCTTGCACTTTTCTTTGTTTTTGCTAAACTAACCCCCCTAATGGGAAAAAGTAATTTCCTATCATCAGTTTTCAGTAATGATGCTGGACGCAGGGCTATTTTATTTAAGGAATTTATTCTGGAGGGATCGGAGATGAAGAAGATTTTAAAGAGTGTGTTGTGTGTCGGCGTGATTGCGCTGGCATGTATGATGCCGAAGGTGTTTGCAGGTGAAGACGCTACTGAAAAAATGCTTAGCCCCACTGTGAGCAACGACCAACGCAAGGAAATCGAGGCACTTATGGCCCCTATACGCCAGCAATTGGATAAGGCTTTGGAAAAAAAAGACCCAGCTTTGTACAAATCCTATTTGGCAGACCAAAAAAAACTCTTAAAAATCACAGACCCTAAGGAACAAACAAAAGCCATAAAAGCTATGGACGCTAAATATTTGGCTTTTGTAACCAAAGTTTATAAGGCGGCAAATATTGATGAAAAGGCATTTCAAAGTAAAGCCAAAAGTATTTTAAGTAGATCTGCTGGCAAATTTAGATTTGGCGATTTTATGTCAATCATTGGCACATATCTTACGCCCCTTACCCCTTCAGATGGTTCGGGGTGTAAGGAATATGTTTGCCCTTTTGAGGTAACAAAAACGACAAGTAGTGGGAGTCTTATTGACGCTGGACTTGCTTCTATTGATGCTGACAAATGTGGTGGTTTTGTACATGGATTTACTACGTTAGCCGGGGGAGGAGAAAAAACCATACGATTGGGTAAAACGGTAAGCGTTCCTGCGAATATGAGTAAAGTGGATATTACCCTTGAAGAGGACTACAGCATGGATGGTACAGTATATTCTGTGATAGGGGGCGGATATGGCGAAAGCCAAATAGCTATTTCTATGAAAGGTCCCGGTGGATTAGATAGGGTAAGCAACAAAATTACACAATGGGCGGTAGCACCCGTAATTTGGTACACTCATTATGAATCAACGGCAGAACATGAGGTACTTACTGCTTCATTTACACCTCAAAGTTCAGGGGGAGATTATACCATCCAAGCCTTTGCAAAGGTCTATGAATTTACTGCAGCGCTTGTTTCTGGGACAATTGTCGATTCTGATATAGATAAAATTCACAAAATGAAAATCTGTTTTGTGAAATAAAATAGGAGAAAGGAATGAATGATAGTTGTAGCCCGAAACAGCGTTTCGGGCTACATTTATTATTACATATTCCTTCTATTACTGCCCGCACACTTGATACAAAGCACTCGTAATTTGTCACAAACAGAGCAATCTCCCACCAGACGATCAACCGCTGGATGAAACTGATAAAACTATCGAGAAATAGACGTATCGGAACACCAACCCCGACGCATCCCATCAAAACAATGGCGCGAGTGTAGTTTGATGAACCCTGTATCGTGCCAAATTAAACCTTTCGCAAGGTAATTCTCTATTTGACATAGGGATGGTTTAGCTATTCCCCATTTGCATGGGGACAAGTTTTGCCATTTCTTGTGGACTCTTAATAAACTTCATTAGTTTAGATGTATTTTCATGTAAATGAATTTGTATTGATTTGTTCCTGCAAAGTGCTATCATACTGAGCCAGCAACCTCAAGAAAGAAATTTCCTGTTAGTTTAGCCGTTCTCTTAAACTGCAAAGATAACGGTTATCGTGGTAAATAGATAACTGAACATATAAAGCTATCTCAGTTAAACCATTATTCGCTTTACAAATTTATTCTGCAATGGATGCAAAATTACAAAAGAACCTTCTCAGAAAAATTTATACGTACCGTGCTGTGCACATTTAGGAAAAAGGCAGTGAAATTTAAGGAGGAAACCACGTGACGACGGTCGACTCTATTATGACCCGTAGAATAGTCACAGTAGAAATGGATGACACGCTACTTATAATTCGTGGATTATTTAAGTACCTTAAGTTTCATCATCTTTTAGTGGTTGATAATAGAAAGCTCGTTGGTATTATATCTGATCGTGATCTTCTAAGAGCATTAAGTCCTTTTCTCGGTACTTTTTCTGAAACTATGCACGACAGAGAGACCTTGGGTAGAAGGGCACATCAGATTATGAGCCGGAACCCTGTCGTTGTACATCCGGAAACTGAAATTAAAACAGCTGCCAATCTATTATTTGAAAGAAATATATCATGCCTTCCCGTTGTCTCACATAAAGGTTATATTGTGGGAATCGTGACTCGACAGGACATTCTTAAGTATTATATAGGTAGTAAAGGTGTTGATGAATAAACAGCCATTAAGACTGCGTATTTTTTAGGTATTTTGTTTTTACCAAGTTGGGGAAGCGAGGTTTGGTATTGGAAGTAATTATTAAGCCAACGGAAGTTAGCTGAATAGTTATTTAAGAATTAAGATGTGACTCTTGTCCTTACCCAGCTACCCTTGAAAAAGGAATTTCCTGTCTCTACTACAAACCTATTGAACCGCATATTCACAGTTATCGTGGCAAACGGAATGAATACATCGTAATAATTTCCTATATGAGAGAATAGGAATCCCGGGGACACTTTACTTAATTCTGCGAATTGAAATTATATAGGGCGTCCTCTTAATCGCATCCGTTACTGTCGGGCAAGCGAAGTTAGCATTTTATCTTTTTTAACAAACAGGTAAACAGCGATGATGAAAAACAGGAACAGGGCAGAGTTTATGATGAAAATAATAATGTGGTTACCTGCAAAATAATAATTCCTGCAATACCATCCGGCAAAAAATAAAATTAATGCCATTCCTGCAAAACTTAACACACGCTTCACATGATACGGTATCGGGTAATATTTCATTCCCATAAAATAGCAAATCAGCATCATACTAAAGTAGCAAATAAATGTTGCCCATGCTGAGCCGACATACCCGAAAACAGGAATCCACCAGATATTTAAACCAATAGTAATGCCTGCGCCAATCAATGATATCATTGCACCTTTATTGGTTTGATCGGAGAGTTTGTACCAGATGGAAAGATTATAATAAACGCCAAGACATAAATTGGCGAGTAATAAAATCGGAATAACTTTTAATCCGTCATAAAATTGCTCACCAATAAAATATTTGAATAGATCAATGTATAAAGTTATGAGCAAAAATATTCCCAAACATACGATCACAAAATAATCCATTACCTGCGCGTAAATGGTTTTTTTATCCGATGTTTTTGCGTGAGAAAAAAAGAATGGTTCCGCCGCAAAACGAAATGCCTGAATGAACAAAGTCAACAAAATTGAAAGCTTGTAATTTGCTCCGTAAATTCCAACCTGGCTCAATGTCCCGTTACCTGCGGGAAGTAAATATTTCATGATTGCCCGATCAAGTGTTTCATTTACCATTCCACCCAAACCCACAATTAATAATGGCAATCCGTAAGCGATCATTTTCCTCCAAAGTGCAATATCAAAACCTTTTTTGATAAATAAAATTTCTTTGAACAATAAGGGAAGCGTGATGATGCTTGCCACAAGATTTGAAATAAAAACATAACCCACACCAATGGTTGAATCATAAAATGGCAACGAAATATTCGACTCACGTTGCATATACGGACACAACATCAAAAAATATAAGTTAAATAAAATATTGATGAGGATGTTGATATTTTTTACGATGGCAAATTTTTTCGGACGGCTTTGTTGACGGAGCAATGCAAATGGAATACTCGCTATTGCATCAAGGCCCAGGATGAGGGAGAAAATAATGACGTATTCCGAATGATTCGGATAACGAATAGCATTTGCAATCGGTTGTGCAAACGCGCCCATGCAGAGCATAAAAATAATTGACGAAATACCAATGGATACAAATGCTGTTGAAAATACCTTGTCTTTTTTTTCTTCATCCTGCGAGAAACGGAAAAATGCAGTTTCCATGCCGTAGGTGAGCACCACAATAAAAAACGAAACATAGGCATACAATTCACTCACCACACCATAATCAGCAGTGCCGAAAACCCTTGTGTGCAAAGGTACGAGAAGATAGTTGAGCAAACGACCAAGTATGGTACTCAAACCATAAATAGCAGTTTGCGATGCAAGTTTTTTTAGCTGGCTCAATTCAGAAAATTATCCGTAAGAAAAATAGATGATTATATTATGCATTAATCCAAATGCTAACCATGCAAAAAATATTCGTAGCAGTTCAGCCGGTATTAAAAAACCTGAGATGCCCCCCTAATCCCCCCTTTCTAAGGGGGATTTTTGAAGTCCCCCTTAATAAATGGGCAACAGGGGGTTGTCTTCCACTATTACAGGTACCACGTGAACTGTTACAAATCTTCAAAATCGCAGGTATAATCCTGGGGGTACCCTGATTACCTTTATCGGTTTCGCTATTTATAGTAAAGTGGACGGGTTTGTCAAGACTAATTATTATTATTTTTAGATACATTCATGAATAAACTACTATGTTCCGAAGGGTAACTCCAGTCGCCTTACTGATTCATTCCGCTAATCATGCCTTCCCTTATTTACGTCTTGTATCTGAACGAATTTGTATTGATTTGTTCCTGCAAAGTGCTATCATACTTAGCCAGCTACCTTTGAAAATAGATTTTCCTGTCTCTATTACAAACCTTTTGAACCGAATATTCACAGTTATTATTGTGGTAAATGGATACTGAACACATAAAGATATCTCAGTTAAGCATATTGTGTACTTTGCGAAACACCTACGCCGTTTTTAAGTATGCTTACATTTTGCGATTTCCTTTGATTCTATTAGCACTTTCAAGGCGTTCAAGACTATTTGATTCTTGTTTGTTTTGATCTGTTTTTGTGGTTAGACAGGAGGTCCTTACTATAAAGCGTTTTGTTAATTAATGTGGCACTTTGCGGCAGGCCAGTCACTAATCTTTGTGCTTTACCCCGGAATCCGACCATGACAAAAGATGATGTCTTAAAAATTGTATTGGAATCCCCTTCTCTGCCTACCTTGCCAACAGTTGCATGTAAACTCATTTCAATTTCTTCGAGTGAAGAAACAGGTATGAGAGATATTGCAAATCTGATCTCAAAGGATACATCCCTATCAGCAAAAGTATTAAAAATAGCGAACTCAGCCTTTTATAATTTTCCTTGTAAAATAAGCACGATACAACAGGCTGCGTTGAGAATTGGAACAAATGTGGTGCGAAGTCTTGTCCTTTCAATTTCTTTTTTTTCAATAAAAGCAAAGAACAAAAAAGACGTTTTTAATTATGAAAGATTTTGGGAGCAATCCCTGGCTAATGCTGTTGCGGCAAAACTTATCATGTCAGAAATTGGCAAAACCGATTTGGAAGAGATTTTCATTTCCGGACTCTTACAAAATATCGGAGAGATGATTATAGCCATCTGCTTTCCACAACAGTATGGGCAAGTATTGTTAGAAGCATCTCGTAGTGAAAAAGATATCATTGAGCTGGAAGAACAAATTATTGGAGCAGACCATACATTTATTGGATATGAGGTTGCCAAAAATTGGGGGTTCCCCACGGTGTTGTTAACCCCTATTCAATATCATCATTGTCCGGAAGGCTATAAGGGTAACCACAAAAAGCTCACACTTGCGGTTAACGTTGTCTATTTGTCAGGAATACTTACTAACATCATCTACTCGAAGAAGCCTCTGAAATACCATCAAATATTTGTGAACGAATCTAAGAGAATGCTTGGCTTCAATGATAAAATCATCGACAAGATTTTAGCGCTTGTTGCCACAGAAATAGCACAGACTGCCAGTTTGTTTGGCTTTCATATTCAGAATCCACGATCGATCGAGGAGATCCTGCAAGAAGCCAGTGCGGCTCTGGGTAATATAACCTTGGCGTTTGATCAAATGAACAGGAACCTTGTTACTGACAAAGCACAATTGCAAAAGCTTACGAAGGATCTCGAAGAAAAAAACAAACGCCTTGAAAAACTCTCACTCGTAGATGGCTTAACAAAAGTATATAATTATAGATACTTACAAAGCTTTCTTGATAAGCAAATTAACCTGGCAACCCGTAAAAATTCGACTCTGAGTCTAATTCTGGCAGACGCTGACTACTTCAAAAGGATTAATGACAACTACGGACATCTTGCGGGTGATTTTGTTTTAAAAGAATTGTGCAAGTTAATGAGAAAATCACTCCGTGACTATGATATCATTGCTCGTTATGGCGGTGAGGAATTCGCGATTGTTCTTGTTGAAACGACTGGGCAAGAGGCACTGATCGTGGCGGAAAAATTACGTAAAACAATTGCCACGCATAGTTTTATTTACAATAAAACAAAATGTAATGTTACGGTAAGCTTGGGGTTAGCGGAAATAAAGCCTGCTGTAGATGCCTTCACAAAAAATGATCTTATTAGTTTTGCGGATAAGGCTCTGTTTGAGTCAAAGAAGAAAGGCCGCAACAGAGTCACGTTGTATGCCCAGGAGAAAAATTAGGGATTCTTAAGAATTTTAATAAGTTTTGCGTCTTTTTAGCTGAACGAATTTGTATTGATTTGTCCCTGCAAAGTGCTATTATACTCAGCCATCTGCCCTTGAAAATGGATTTTCCTGTCTATAGTACAAACCTATTGAACCGCATTTTAACAGTTATTGGATTTATAAAAGACTTAACATTGGAACACAATTGTCAATGATACAAATTAATACTTTTCGTTTATTGGTTAAAATACCAATCAAACTACCATGAATAAAGAGTTCATCAAAACCCTACAATCAGCAATCAGGGATAACAGGAGCAGAGGCACAGTAGGTGAATTTTTAACGGAAAAAATCCTGCCAGGCTCAAAGCTATTAGCTGTTTCAGCCTATTTTACCATCTATGCATACGAGGCTTTAAAAGATCATTTAAATCAGATAGAACACCTTCATTTTCTATTTGGTGAGCCAAAATTCATCAAGTCCCTTGATCCTAATAAAATTGATAAAAAATCCTTTAAGATAGAAGACGAAGAGATAAAACTCAGCAATAGACTCGAACAGAACAGAATTGCTAGAGAATGCGCCGAATGGATTAAGCAAAAAGTTCAGATAAAATCTATAAAACAATCCAATTTACTCCACGGCAAGTTATATCACATTGATAATAACGGCGTGGAAGAAGCTATTATGGGAAGTTCGAATTTTACGGTAAAGGGTCTCGGTTTATCTTTAAACAATAATATTGAATTAAACCTGGAAGTAGATAGCAAGCGAGACAGAAACGATTTAAAAGACTGGTTTTGTGAAATCTGGAATAATGACGAAATCGTGGAGGACGTAAAGGATGAAGTGTTGGCGTATTTAGAACAACTTTATACAAACCACTGCCCTGAATTTATCTATTACAAAACGCTGTATCATTTATTTGAAAAGTTTCTTGCCGACCAATCCAAAGGAGGATTATTTACCGAAAAAACCCAATTAACAGAAACAGAGGTCTGGAAGATATTATTTGAATTTCAGAAAGACGGTGTTAAAGGCGCAATCAATAAAATACTTGCACACAATGGTTGTATTATCGCTGATAGCGTTGGCTTGGGGAAAACCTTCGAGGCATTGGCAGTTATCAAATATTTTGAATTGCTGAATCATAGGGTTTTAGTGCTCTGTCCTAAAAAATTAAAGGAGAACTGGACTGTTTATCAAGCTCATATCAATAGTGAACTAAATCCCTTTATAAACGATAGGTTTAATTACACCGTGCTATGCCATACGGATTTAAGCAGGGATGGAGGCATGTCTGGAGATATTAACCTTGCTACCATAAACTGGGGCAACTATGACCTTGTGGTAATTGATGAATCCCATAATTTCCGCAATAACACTAAGGGAAGAAGGGATGAGGATGGCAACATCATCCGCAAAAGCCGTTACGAGCGGTTAATGGATGATATTATCAAGGAAGGAATAAAAACAAAGGTTTTATTAATCTCTGCAACGCCTGTTAATATAAATCTGCGTGACTTAAGGAATCAAATTTACTTTATAACGGAAGATAAAGACGACAACTTCAAACAATCTATGGGTATTCATAGTCTTAAGGAGACAATTTCGGTAGCACAGCGTGAGTTTACTCACTGGGCTGATCACAAGAAAAATCCAGAAAGAAATGTAAAAGACCTGCTGGAAAGACTTCCTTCATCATTTTTCAAATTGTTGGATGAACTGACCATTGCCCGCTCCCGCAAACATATACAAACCTACTACAAAGAGGAAATGAACAAGATTGGGTCATTTCCGGAGAGATTAAAGCCTATTTCAATCTCTCCTCAGATAGACACAAAAGGCCGGTTTATGTCCTATGACAAGCTGAACGACGAAATTTCCAATTATCAACTTTCCCTGTTCAACCCTTCAAAATATGTAAAAGAGGAGCATAAGGATATCTACGAAGAAAAGGCTGGAACAAAAAAAGTAATGCAGCTTGACTTATTCCCTTTTAACCAATCTGAACGTGAACACTATTTAAT
>JAUSDH010000188.1 GCA_030650655.1 Candidatus Brocadiaceae bacterium | reverse complement strand
TTTTAGGTGCAAATCTGCATGATAGATGCCCGCATCGTGCATATTCCTTATCAATTTTACGAGGGCGAAGATTACTGGCTTTTTGTAAGTCTGTATGAATTCTGCCGAAGATTTTTTGAGGAATTCGACCATGTCTACAGCGCCATCTATCTCCTTTGATATAAACTTTGCCTTATAAAATATGCCCCATAGTCTTCGCTTGGCTATAGCAATCACTTCGGCAGATGGCACGCCCCTTTGAGATGCGATTTCACTTATATATATCTCGTTTAAAGGCCTGTTCTCTTTGAAAAAAACTCCGCCAAAAAGCTTGCCCAATAAACCACCGTGTCTATAGTCCCTGAGAACAAACCGTTCCGTGCCGTCTTCCGTAATGGGCACGGACAAATAACTTCCCCTGCCAAATTTTACCTGAGTATTATTGCCGCTCTTATGCAGAAATTCTTTATCCAAAACAATGCGGAGGATACTCTCTTTGTACTTTTCCTTTACAAATAAGGTGGTATTCCCTCTCTTGACTATTGCAAAGGATGCTGGTATTTTTAGTTTTTGTGACATAATGGTCACCAGAATAATTCACCACGCATATTCACGGAATTGTTTGAAAACACATATTACAAAAATTATATATGAAGATATAAATGAATACAAACCTAAATTGAGTCGAATTGTTATTGAAATGGGGTTTTATAAGGATTATAGTAGCAAACGAATCGTTTTATATTAACTCTTTTGTAACAGTTCAGCACCCCCACCTGACCTCCCCCCTCCCCCTTTATCCCCCTCAATGAGGGGGACAGGGGGAGGAAACGTTTTTCCCCCGCCCCTGGTGGGAGGGGTTAGGGGAGGGGGGTGAACTGATACACTCTTTTAACGTATCCATAGCGTAGCGCAACAGAGCCGCAACCAATTAACCACCCCTATGTCCCCTCCTTCGCAAGGAGGGGACAAAAGGGGAGGTAAAAACTTGCCAAAACTTGTCCTCATGAAAATGGGGAAAAGAAGTTCTTACACAGTAATATTAGAGATGGAAAAACAATTCAATAATCCAAAGAGCATCCTGGTTGTTCGATTGGGCGCAATGGGCGATATCGTCCATGT
>JAUSDH010000179.1 GCA_030650655.1 Candidatus Brocadiaceae bacterium | reverse complement strand
CTTTAGTTTTTTGAAAAAATAACCCCGTAGGGGTGAAATGTTTATAGAAAAATGTGATATACAAAACCTTAGCTCCATCGGAGCGGCATGTGAAACACAGAAACAACATGCCGCTCCGATGGAGCTTATTTGTGGCATAATGGTTTGTCTATAAACATATCGCTCCTAACGGAGCTTTTCACGGTATTTTTTCAAAAAACTAAATTGTTACATATTAAATAAGCTTCGGATTTCGTGGATTATATCCTTATTTTTACATACGTCAAGGACGGAATACTGCGAAGGGAAGCAGTTGGATCAGTAAAAGTTGCTTTGACACTTTCACTATATTCACATATAATTTCTGAAGTAATTACTTTTTGTGGTATCAAACTGGCAGCATTTCGGCACTTTATTATTTACGCAGCCGATACGGTTATGATAATCGTTTGAAATCTCTGTGCATTAGATTAGATTCTTCGCTTCCGCGCAGAATAACAGCATTTGTCATTCTGAGGAGAGAAACGACGAAGAATCTTTACTTTAAAATTTTATAAACATTAAATAATACAAAATGGAGAGATCGCATGGATCAGAAGGAAGAGAAGGGATACACCCCTTACCAACAGAAGGTTATCAGGCGTTTTTATGAAAACAAAGATCTTCGTCTTATCCAGAAGTTGGGAGATCTCGTATCAGATTTATACATAGAAACGAATGAAAAAAAGAGAGAATCCGGATGGAAGAGGATAAAGGAAATACTTATTGACTTAAAAGTCCATCCGCACGAGGTAGAATTTCTGACCAAAGATAAAAATCTTACCGTGATTTCAAAAAAATTGGCAGAAATGTTTTGATGTGAAGCGTTTGCTAAAACATTGGGTGGGGGATAAACCCCCATAAGCGCTAAGTTAAAATTATTGATTAATTTAACCGTTTAATGAATAACGAATATCGAACAAGGAATTTCGAATTATGAAGTTTTCTTATCCTCCTTTTGTTTCGCGGTTTTTACGCTTGTTACAAAAACGGCAAAATCTATTAAGCGTTCTTCAAGATCAAATATTCTCTTATCCTTCGACATTCATTATTCCTTGTTCGATATTCGTTATTGGATTCCTTGTAAAAAATATCAAAAATAACTTAGCGCTTATGGGATAAACCCCCACCCGCTCCATAACTCTACATTATTTCCCCTTGCCGGACTCTTTTTGTTTTTTGTATAAGGTGAAATAACCCTCGGCATCCTTGCTCATCCCTTTTGCCTTGTAGGCGTTGCCAATATCATTATAAATCTCTATATTAGTTGGGTCCGACATTACAGCTGTCTGGAAGGCAATGATTGCGTCATCATATTGTTTCTTCTTGGTATAATTTTTTCCCAGACGATATTGGGCATCTGAATTACTTACATTGACTTCGACCGTTTTGGTGTAATATTGGATGGCTTCATCTAAATTTCCTGTTTTATCATACAAAAGGGCTAAGTTATAAAGTGCATTTTCATGGTTCGGGTCTATATCCAGCGCCTTCTTGAATTCAGCAAACGCCTCTTTATCCGATCCCTTCATTGAATATACTATACCCAGGTTCGAATAGGCTATCGCCAGATTTGGATCGAATTCTATACGCTTCTTTAACATCTTAACTGCATCGTCATACTTTCCAACTTTAGCATATGCAATCCCTAACAAAAAAAAAGTAGCTCTATGTTCGGGATTGATTTGAATGGTCTTTATAAAGTTCTCTATGGCCTTATCATAAACACCTTTATCAAAATATGCAGTACCCAGAGTGTAGCAGGCATCATAGTCTTCGGGTTTTCGTTCTATAACCTTCCGAAGCGCCTCAATCGCTTCGTCATATTTTTCCTGCTGCAAGTAAGCATTACCCATATTTTTGTACGCATCTGTGTTATTGGGTTCTTGCACTAAGGACTTTTTATACATCTCAATAGCTTCGTCATAGAGACCATATTTCGCATAGTTCAAGCCCTGTTTATACTGTTCATTCGCAACATCAAGAGGGTTCAACGGACTATCTTTTTTAGTTGTATTCGTACTTTCGCTTGTAACAGCCGCTTCGTTAGAAAAACAATAGGTTGAATGCAATAAAGGTACAAATAGACAACTATAAACTGTTACCACGCTTAAAAATTTTATACGATTCACGATACTTCTCCTTTGGTTTAATTCTGAAATAAGTAATCAACGGCTACAACCTTCATGTTGTGCTATTTGACACAAACGAAAACCTGCAATAGATTTTCTATTTTATTAAATTAGGCCTTCAGCAGTATATCACCCGCAAAACACGCGAAAAGAAACGAATGAAATTTAGCCATTTTCGTGTTTTTCGTGGGCAAATTGAAATTCCTATACATCAAATTATATCCATGGATGGATATCTTTCAACCTATCTTTTCAATCGAATTAAAATTTTCCCGAGATACAGGAATACAAGTATTATGGAGAGGATGGCTATGTCTGTGGGACCGGTTGGAAGATCAAAGCGGTATGAAATATAAAAACCGATAAAAGATGCGGCGGTTCCAATGACAGATGAAACAATGCAAAAAGGGAGGATACCGCGAACAACCATTCGAGCGGCAATTGGCGGTATCAATAGAAATCCAAAAATGACCAGTGGACCAACGGTCATTACTCCGAAAGAGATAACTATGCCGATAATCAGATAGAGAAGGATGTCCCACAGGATAACCCTCTTGCCCAGGGTGATCGCCATATCTGTGTCATACGATACCAGCACAAAATTGCGATGGAAACCAACTAAACAAATAAAGATCGTGCCATAAATAGCAAGCATTGACCATAAGTAGAAATCGGGAATAGAAATGATCTCCCCACGAATCATGGAAAGCACTTCTGTTTGACCGTATGGATTCCAGGAAACAAATAATATGGAAGCCGCACCTGCAAGTACATAAGTAAACCCAATGCGGTTTTCAGTAAACCCCTTTTGTTTGCGTTCGAGGATGGCCAAAGTAAAGATGGCAATGAGCGCAAATATAACGGAACCTGTCAATGCCATCGTCTTTTCGGATTCCATATGGGGGAAAAAATGCCATCCAATGGTATGCAATAAAAATGCAAAGGCAATTCCCGCATTTGACACTTGAGGCAAGGCTATGCCCAATAAAATCATACGGCGTAGCACAAAAAATATACCTACCTGCGGACATACGATTCCCACGATCAATCCTGCATAAAATGCATTTCTTAAAAGAAAATGTGGATTAATTATCTCTAAAAGTTGTTCCATCTATAATTATCCCTAACTTGGTATTTCATCGATCCTTGATAAAGAAATTATCTCTTCCAATGAGCCAAGCACTACTTTGTAGTGATGAATATGGATTATTTTATTTACCCAGCTTGGAATATGATGAACCTCATGGGTGACCATCATAATCGTTAATTGGCGCTTTTTGTGTAATTCAGAGATAAGTTCTATGATCTTCTTTTGGGCAATAATATCAATCCCTGTAATGGGTTCGTCAAGCAGCAAAACATTTGGTCTTGTAGCCAGTGCACGAGCAATGAGTATACGCTGTTTCTGACCACCGGATAATTCTGAAAATAATTTCTTTCTCAAGTCGAGCATTCCGACATCCTTTAAACATTGCTCTATCCAGACACGATTGGTTTTTGGGGTAGGACAAAATGGTTTTGCCTGTCCGAAAGTACCCATCAACACCACCTCTTCTACGGTAAAAGGATATATTTCATCCAGGTATTGACGTTGCGGTACGTAACCAAAGCGTGTGAGATGACCATCACCGTATCTGATAGCACCTTGAATAGGTGGAATAATCCGCAGAATGGTTTTGAACAGAGTGGTTTTCCCGGAACCGTTTGGTCCAAAAAGGACTACGAACTCCCCCACTTTTAGAGAAAAGTTAATGTCTTTGATGAGAACTTTTCCACTATAACCAATCGCAACATTTTCCAGTGTGATACAATTATCTGTGTTCATAATTCACGCTTATTTTCCCCTCTAGAAAGAGGGGATTAAAGGGGTGTGTAACCCCGTTCTTAACACACCCCGAACCCCTCTTGTTAGAGGGGAGTATTACAAATCCTACTTTTGGCAGCACCTTCATTGTGGTTTCGCTTTCAGGGCTGATACGATTTGATTAATAGTATAATCAAAAAGGCTTAAATAGTCATTTGTTTCTTTTTGCCCCCCGACCATTATTGGGAAAACAACAACCTTTGCACCCGTTTGTGAAGCAACAAATTCGGGCGTTTTGCGTTCCTGAAAGGGTTCTGTAAAAATGAGTTTTACTCCTCCATTTTTCATCATGGGAATAAGACTGTTGATATGGGTAGGGGACGGAGGAATTCCCGGCTTTGGTTCAAGCGATCCTACCACATTCAGATTAAATCGATTTGCAAAGTAAGGGAACGTTTTATGATAGGTAACGATTTTTGTCCCACGAAAAGGCTCTAATGCCTTTTGCCATTCGGAAAATTTCTTGTCCAGTCTTTTTGTAAAATCCTTTAAGTTGTCCTTATAATAGTTACAATTTGCCGCATCGATCTGGCACAATCGGTCACAGATATGTGCGGCAACTATCTTCCCATTTATTGGATCCAGCATGAAATGCGGGTTTCCCATGGGGTGGACGTCTCCCATGGCGCGATCGGCTGAAGGAGCAGGCGCTTCCAATGTATGAATTCCCAGTGAAGCAATTAGATATCCAGGATTCCCCGTAAGTATCTTTTGATTTCTCGCACCAACAACTAAGTTAGGTAGCCATCCAATTTCCAAATGCAATCCCCCCTCTATAAGCATGTCTGCCTTATTCAATTTAACAATAAAACTTGGTTTTGCATCCACAAAGTGCGGGTCTTCTGTGGGTTTTGCAAGACTGGTTACTTCAACTTTATCCTTTCCGATTTCTCTTGCTATAGCGCCCAGATCTGACGTTGTAGCAACAACATTTAATTTTGCATGGGCAACGGACGCCCAGCCAACGGTAGATAACAAACAAAGCCATATTCGATATTTTATTTTCATATTGTTCTCCTAATCTGGACAAGCGTAATTTAATTGTATAGGAATTTTCATTTTATTTATGCGGGTTTTGGGGAGACACTGACAAACTTCGGTTGTCCGTGTTTAACTTAAATTCACATATCCCCGTTTACACGAGGACGAGTTTTATAATGACACAAATTATTCCCCTCTTGGAAGGATACTCCGCAATTCCCCTC
>JAUSDH010000159.1 GCA_030650655.1 Candidatus Brocadiaceae bacterium | reverse complement strand
GGAGCTTCAAGGCCACGCTCAGGTCTTCCTTGACGAGAAGCATTTTGAAGGCTGCCGGGGTTTGCAAGTGACTGACGAGATCAGGGTTACCATTGCTGCGCAAGCGTGCCTGCTCCTGCTCCACCGTGACACAGACTACTACCCGACAATGAAATCAATATTGGTCTACCCCAGCATATATATAGCACATGTGCGCGAGTCGATGGGCAATGGAATGGTGATCGAGGGTGATTCGGTTCGGCTCGGCGAGTCGTGGCATCACGGAGCGGTTGTATTATCATGGGATGATGTGTTGCGCGGGGCATCCGATATCCATGACGGCCACAACGTTGTCCTTCACGAATTTGCCCATCAGCTGGACCAGGAGGGTGGCGAAGCCCACGGTTCACCTATTTTACCGCGACGTTCGATGTATATTGCGTGGGCGCGTGTGCTTGGCACGGAGTATGTGCATTTACAACAAGATGCCGCACACGGTCGGCGGACGGTATTAGATAAATATGGCGCCACAAATCCCGCGGAGTTTTTTGCTGTGGCGACGGAATGTTTCTTCGAGAAGGCTGTACAACTTAAACGAAAGCACCCAGAGCTTTATGAGGAGTTGAAGCTCTATTATCAGCAGGACCCTGCAGAGCTTCCCCGTTGCTAGCATTGGGGTTATGTAGGGACACATCCCTTTTTATTTCCAGATTTCTTTATCAACCTTCTCGAGATCTTCAACATTTTTCTGAAACTCTTTTAAATCCTTTTCACTCCATGTGCTGGCAAGATGGTCCAGATCATGGTATATTTTTGTCGATCATTATCTTTCTCACTGCATTGCATCCTTTATTGTGCTTTCAACAAATAATAAATAATGCAAGCAAACTGCCAGAAAAATAAAGCTGATTTTTTATTGAATAACGTTTCCAGATAATGCCTTAAAAAGAATTGCTCCCATCGGATTTGCTATTGCAGTAAAAGAATCCCGGCGGTGGGGTCTTCATGCATCTGCTGGATGGCTTTGTAATGTACTCGTATTAATCTCTCAATTTGGGCAGTGGTACGATTACCCGCTCTAATCCAGATTATTTTAGGAGGGAATCCTCGCAACGTACTCAATTCATTGAAATCTGCGTCTTTAGTCACAATGGTAAACCCATGTTCATATGCCCATTTCCAGACCACGTCATCCATAGCACGATCGAGCCCTTTCAAATATACGTGTGTTGAATCCGGGAATATATCTGTGAGCCTCTCAGCCAATCTTGGTGACAGATTCTGGTCGAAAAGGAGCTTCATGACTGGGTTATTAGTAACTGACGTTCACGGTCTGCAGCATAGCTCAAACATGCCTGAATATCTTCCTTTGTCAAGTAGGGAAAATCTTTTAGTATTTCTTGTATGGCCATACCAGCAGCCAAATATGACAATACATCATACACCGTGATGCGCATACCACGAATACACGGCTTACCGCAGCGTTTGCCAGGTTCAATTGTTATTATTTCTTGATATTTCATATTGAGTTTAAAAATTAAATAATGCAGAAAAACACAGCACTTTATTAATGATAACATTCCATAAAATTCACAATCTACGACGAAATAACTGTGGAAAAGCCACTCTTTTCATGTTGGTCTATAAGTAATGGGCAACCAGCATCACTTTATATGCAATATAGTTATCTTTGTCAAATAAAAAAAGCCATGAGGTTTTCCCAATCTCATGGCTTTTTTGCTGAATAAATTTGACCCCATGGGGATTTGAACCCCAGTTCACAGATCGAAAATCTGTTGTCCTAGACCAGGCTAGACGATGGGGCCACATAGTAAATTTATACCACGGATTTTTCTGCGGTATAAATTTACTAAAATGGTGAGGGCAGATGGACTCGAACCATCGACAATCGCCTTAAAAGGGCGGTGCTCTACCAGCTGAGCTATACCCCCGAGTTCACTCCTGTTTTATACCTATAAAACTATAGTGCAACGCAGTCGCAATAAATTCTAAGTTGAAGGTTGTAAGTTCAAAGCATTAACTTATAACTCGCAACTCGCATTCATCTCTAAAAAACTTACCCGAAAAAGAAGTTTTTACAATATAATACTATGGTGACACTCTTACACCTTGAGTATCTCTTCTGTCTTTTTCTTAACAACATCGTTTAGCTTACCCTCGTATTCGTGGATAAGCTTTTGTACATCATCTTTGGTCCGCTTGGCGTCGTCTTCGGTCAGAATGCCCTCTTTCTCTTCTTTATCGGTCTGCTTATTGGCGTCGTGTCTGACATTTCTCAGAGACACCTTTGCCGCTTCCCCTTGATCTTTTGCTTGCAAAGAAAGTTTCTTTCTTCGCTCCTCGTTGAGTGGTGGAATCACGATGCGAAGGGCTTTTCCTTCGGCTGAAGGGGTTAAACCAATATCGGACTGCAAAATGGCCTTCTCGATACTTGAGATTATCGTAGTATCATACGGTTTAATCGTTATCGACTGTGCATCGGGGGTGGAAATAACCGCCAGCTGTTTTAATGGTGAAAAATCTCCATAACATTCTACTTTTATATTTTCCACTAGTCCAGGACTTGCCCTGCCTGTCCTTAAGCCCCTGAGTTCATCTTGCAAGTGCATAACAACCTTTTCCATCCTTGCTCTTGCATCTTTACCGATAGATTCTTTTGCCATAGTTCATTATTCCCCGATATATGTCCCAACAGGTTTTCCCAAAATTGCTTTTTTGATATTTTCACGTTTATTTATATTAAAAACGATAATGGGCAATTTATTTTCCATACTCAAGGAAATCGCCGTCAGATCCATTACTCCCAGTTGCTTATTCAAGACGTCCATATAGGTCAATTTTTTGTATAGCTTTGCAGATGCATTTTTCAAAGGATCATCCATATATACACCGTCAACCCGTGTTGCCTTCAACATTACCTCTGCGCCGATTTCAATCGCACACAAAGCTGCCGGTCGTATCAGTTGTAAAATAAGGGTTTCCATGCCCCCCTGCGAAGATAACGACGTCCTTTTGTTGTAAATGGTACAGACAGTTTCGCAGTACAAAGGGTTCTGTAATATTTTTAATCTCTATGGCGCTGATTACATGCGCCTTGATGGCAAACCCTTCTAATATGTCCTGCAAGAGCAGCGCATTAATTGCCGTGGCGATCCTCATTGCCTACCTGATCAGCCTGTACCCTGGACTTGCCAGCGCTGCCGAACTTTGCGCCACGGAGGGATGTTGCCGCCACCTACAACGATTGCCAGCTCAACCCCAGTTGCTGAAACTTTTTGTATTTCTTTGGCTAATACAATAAAGTTTTCTGTTTCTATGCCACGCCCATTTTCACTACCAAAACCTTCACCACTTATCTTTAATAATACATGTTTATACCTGATATTGCTTTTCATGGGCACAGGGGGCAATGCAATGTTTCTTCCCTGGCTAACACTCTCCAACCTCGAATCGAACAAAGCGATTTATCTTAATATTTTCCCCTATTTTGGCGATATTTGCAATTAATAAATCATTGATCGTTTGAGTATTATCTTTTATAAAGGGCTGCTCCAGCAGGCATCTCTCTTTATAAAAACTATCCATCTTCCCGGCAATAATCTTTTCGATAATGTTCGCAGGTTTTCCCTTGGCCTCTTCCATAAATATCTTTTTTTGCTCTTCGACAATCTGACTGGGGATATCCTCTCTTTTTATAGCTACCGGTTTTGTAGCAGCTACCTGCATGCAAACGTCCTTTAAGAACTGCTGGAAAACCTCATTCTTTGCCACAAAATCAGTCTCACAGTTAAGTTCTACCATCACCCCTAATTTCCCATTGGTATGAATGTAGGTGCCGATCCTGCCTTCGGCGGTTACCCGTTGCTCTTTCTTTGCAGCCTTAGCAATACCTTTTTTTTTAATAATCTCCAGGGCTTTCTCAAAGTCGCCTTTAACATCGGCCAAGGCGCTCTTACACTCTAATATACCAGCCCCAGTTTGTTCTCTCAATTTCGTAATACTCGATATATCCGCCATGAACACCCTCCGTACACGGTAGTATAAAACTACTGTCGTTTTATGTACTGTATAACGTAACCGTATAAATTAACCAACGAACGGAAACCCATATGAAATGTTCTTTTAAGGTAGTAGTTTGACTTGCAGTTTGTATGGATACGCACAATGTTATCTTTTAACACATGGAAGGACTTTTTCTTAAACCTTCAATATCCTTATCAAACTCTTGCGACAGTCATCAGGAGTTCCTTGCCAGCCAAAACCGCATCTGCCGTCCTGGTTAAAAAGAGATTGATTGCGCGTATGGCATCATCATTTCCCGGGACACAAATGTCTATCATATCAGGATCACAATCTGTATCAGCAAGACATACCGTTGCAATTCCCAGCTTTTTTGCTTCACTGATGGCGTTGTGTTCGTGCTTTGGATCAACTACCACGAGGGCTCCTGGGAGAGAACTCATATTACGAATGCCTCCCAGGTTGGTAAGTATCTTTTTACATTCCCGATTAAGAGAGGAAATCGCCTTTTTGCTAAACTGATTAATGCCCCCGGTTTTTTCCAGGTTTTCTAATTCTTCCAGACGTTCTAAACGTTTCCGGATGGTATCGAAATTCGTTAGTGTACCGCCCAGCCATCGCTCGCTTACATAATGCATTCCACAACGTTTTGCCTCCCGTACGATAATATCCTGCGCCTGCCATTTGGTACCCACAAATAACACGTCTTTTCTCGTCTGGACAAGACTTGTCAAAAATTTGCCTGCGGTAACAAGCCCTTTCGTTGTTTCCCGTAAATCAATAATATGGATTAAATTCCGCTTGCCAAAGATGAAAGGCTTCATCTTTGGATTCCATTTACTCGTCCGATGGCCAAAGTGGAATCCCGCATCGACCAATTCTTGAACACTCACAGTAGACAAATAATCTCCTCTCACATAAAATAAAACAATGCATAAAAGAATTTTAGAAAGCTACAGATTATATTAACTAGGGATAAAATGTCAAGCACATTTTATAACAGCACAAGTAAAATATTCTTTATCCTTTCTTTGGTGTTTTTTTCCTGAATCGCCCAATCTTCAAATATACGCCAATATTCGCAGTACTATCTATACAGGGTACAATTTTACCCTCGGCTGAGGTAAGTAATGTTGTCACACCGGGCCCGTGCCCTGCCGTTACGCAATTACTGTGCACAATTACCCCTATGCTTACTGCTCCTGTTCTGTATATCCTTCCAAAGGTGTGGTCTGCATCCATAATCGCCACAATATCGCCAAATCTCAATGTGCGGAGATTGTACTTTTTTACCTGTTCTTTATCAAACAATTGTATGTCATAGTCTCCACGATAACAATGCTGAGACCCCAATCCTGAACCCATAATTGCTGCCGGGATAATGTGGGTTACCGGGACATGCAACACGTCTTTCGTCCTGTCCTGTCTGATGGGTAATTTCTTGAGAAGAGAAGGAGACATGTTGATGATTTTAATATGGGGATACTTTGCAAAAGACAGCCCTACACCAATACCCCGAATGAGTATTTTGTCCCCAATGGCAAGTTTTTCAAGGGTTCTGTCTTCAAAATCAACCAGCACATTTTCAACACCGCCGTGTTTTCCTGTAACAACGCCTGTATGGCCTTTCGCATCACCAGATGTTACCCTGGCAATATTTCCGATACAGGACAGTAAATTTAACGCCCCATTCTCCTCCCTATCCTTATTTTTAACGGATACGCACGGTTCCACGTGATCCGCTTCCCAAGTAATGGCGTTGTCACCTACTTTGACATTGTAAGTAATGCCGCCCACGCTTGGCAGTATGGTAGGCTTTCCTTCGGGTGTTATGCAATAAGGCTGCGAACCACTCCTCGGACTCGTGACCTCACCCATAACAGACATTTCTACAAGATTCCGTTCATTAGTTTCCATAGTTTCCTTGAATTATCAAATTAAAAATAGAGTTTTAAGCCCTTTCTTTTAGCAAAGGCCAATGCAATGCCTCGCGCAGTTGGACATAGTTTTCCGCACAGCGTCGGGCAAGGTTTCTGACCCTGCCAATATAACCCGTACGCTGTGTGACTCCAATTGCTCCCCGCGCATCCAGCAAATTAAAGGCATGAGAGCACTTTAAGACATAATCATAGGCAGGCAGCACGAGGTCTTCTTTTAAGAGTCTTTGACATTCTTTTTCATACGTATCAAAGAGCTGGAAGAGCATGGCGGTATCCGCCACTTTAAAATTATAGGTGGAGAATTGGACTTCATCCTGCTTGTGAATATCCCCATACGAGCAGCCTTTAACCCATTCGAGGTCAAAAACGGATTCCTTTGCCTGAATGAACATGGCAATGCGTTCAAGTCCATAGGTAAGTTCAAGGGTGATGGGTTCGAGTTCTAAACCGCCTGCCTGCTGGAAATAGGTAAATTGAGTAACCTCCATCCCGTCCAGCCATACTTCCCAGCCAAGACCGGTAGCGCCAAGGGTAGGGGACTCCCAATCGTCTTCAACAAATCGCACATCGTGTTTTACAAGATCGATACCCAGGAATCTTAAACTGTTCAAATAGATATCCTGTGAGTCCTCAGGAGCGGGTTTGATTATCACCTGGAATTGGTAGTAGTGCTGTAATCGGTTAGGATTTTCGCCGTATCTGCCGTCGGCTGGCCGTCGGGAGGGTTCTACATAAGCACATTTCCAGGGTTCAGGACCAAGCGCCCTGAGAAATGTTGCAGGGTTAAAAGTTCCAGCCCCCTTTTCGATGTCGTATGGCTGCCATATCACACAACCATAATCTGCCCAATAGTTTTGTAGTTTTAAGATAATTTCTTGAAAGGTCATCATAGTTTTAAGGTACTGTTTAGGAATTTCAAACTGGTAGCGCAACCGTCTCAGTTGCGTATTATGCAAAGTATGTAATGTTTAGGAATTTTAATTAAAAAATTATGCCATAAAGCCGCAAAGACACAAAATGAATTATTTTTCAATCCCTGTGCCTTTGTTTATTCGTGGCTAGTATTTATTCAATTATACCTGTATTTCTTCAAAACCACGCAGGCGGAAATCAATCTCTCCCAATCCTCCCTCATGGGATTCCCTGATGTAACCTACGTCTTTGGGTTGAATACCAAACAGGGTTGCGCCGTAGGCGTCGACGGCAACCGGATCCGTGCTTACAATGATCCGCCTTGCGCGTTCCACAGAATTATCAACGTCATCCAGTCGCCCACCCGTAGGTCCGTGATTTTTCAGTATCCGAAAGGCGTCGAGTACGGTAAGGTCGATTTTGGAAAATTTATTAAGGTCGGCAATCTTGGAGTGTATATCGGTGTGAAGACTGCCCCTGTCGCCTCCGATCATGCCAAAGACGTTTTTAAGTCCCATAGAAAGCCTCGATGTGCCGTGCTGTTTTGCAATAGGCACGTTGATAAGCACGTCCACTTCATCGGCAAACACCATTTCTTTGTAAAAATCCCAGGACTTTAAAACCTTGCCGCCGGGGATTGGAAATTCCTGGAAACGGCGGTTATCAATATATGTCACATCTGCACCTGCTTTACGTGCCGCTGCGGCAATACCACTATTCTCATACGATGGTTCCGGGTTTGCAGAACAGGTGTGGTCCATGACTTTTACCACACTTGCTCCAGCCTCCCGACACAACTCCACGAGGGCTGCCACCACATAAGGATTGGTATTGGCGGCGAATTCCGGCTTTTGATTCCAGGCAATGTTGGGTTTGATAATGACCCTGTTGCCTTTGGAAATAAGTTTATCCATACCGCCCAGGGCATTCAAGGCGCGCCGTACCATCTCTTTTATGATTGAGGGTTCATCGAGAGTATCAGAAACATTTCCGTGAGCGACGACCAGTCCTGGCTTTAGGCGGTGTTCCTTGAGTTTCTTTAAGGCGGGCATTCTTTTGAGGGTGCTTAAATAGGATAAACCGTAGATACCTGCACCCACGGCAATACCAGTCTTGAGAAATTTTCTGCGTGAGATTTTATTAGCCATGCCATAATTCTAAATATATAAACAGTTCTTTTCAACAAAAGAAATTATTCTCTTTTATTTCTATGGCTTTTTTGTGTCTTTTTACCACTTTCGATGTTTTCTGATTTAGCTTGATTTCTCAGGGTATTCAAGGTGTTTTGATTTTGTTCTGTTTGTGTCAGTTTTGATATGTTTTTGTTTCAAGTACGACTCAGGTACGACTTAAAAATGAAAGGTAGGG
>JAUSDH010000153.1 GCA_030650655.1 Candidatus Brocadiaceae bacterium | reverse complement strand
GCGCATCTATCCATACATAAATAGTGTGTGTTGGGTCCCTGGGGACTTGAATGCCCCATTCCACAGCCGACCGGCTTATACTGATGTCTTCTAGTTGAGTTTTAATCCGGTGCAGTAATTCATTTTTTCTCGATTCGGGTTGAATAAAATGAGGATGTTTTTCATAGTAACCAAGGAGGCTTTTCTGATATTTCGATAACCTGAAAAAATAATTTTTCTCCTTTACTTTTTCAACGGGTCGTTTACATTCAGGACATTTCCTTTCTTCAAGTTGTGATTCAATCCAGAAACTTTCACAGGGGATGCAATACCATCCCTCATATTCTCCCAGATAGATATCTCCATTCTCAAAGATTTGTTGAAAGATTTCTTTTACACGGCGGCAATGTCGTTCATCAGTCGTTCGTATGAAATCGTCATTGGAAATATCAAGATTGTACCACAAAGTCTTAAATTTATCCACCACACCATTAACAAATTCTATCGGTGTTTTATTACATGCTTGAGCTGCTTTTTGAATTTTTTGGCCATGTTCATCCGTTCCTGTCAGGAAGAAGACATCTAAGTCTTTTGTTCTTTTATATCGAGCAAGCACGTCGGCAGCAATTGTTGTATAAGAATGTCCGATGTGTGGTGCGTCATTTACATAGTAAATGGGTGTGGTAAGATAAAAGGTGCGTTTATTCAAGATCGCAATCCTTTTCACAAGGGTGATCACACATCGGTTCTTTTTGCCGCAAGGGTTCTCTTACTTTGTCTATAATATCTCGGACGGACGCATGAATTTTGTTTCCATTTTCCAGCTCAATGGTAACTTGTTGTTGTAATACATCATAATTAATGACTTCCCCAATTCCTTTCGCTGTTTTCACAATAGAACCCTTTTTTGGAAGGTCGTGTTTTAAATCTTCATAGACTTTGTCTTCGTAACGCAAACAGCACATGAGCCTGCCGCACCTGCCGGATATTTTGGAGGGGTCTAACGTTGCCTTCTGATTCTTTGCCATCTTCATAGTAACGGGTTCGAGATTTTTGAGGAAGGCTCTGCAGCATAATTCCCGTCCACAATGCTCGTAATCAGCCAGGAGTCGTGCTTCATCCCGGACGCCTATTTGTTTCATTTCTATGCGTGCCTGATATTCTTTTGCCAGGTCTTTTACCAGTTCCCTAAAATCAACGCGACCGTTGGCTAGGAAATAGAAAATGATTTTTTTGGTACCAAATAAATGTTCGACGCTGGCCAGTTTCATGAGAAGTTTATGTTCTTTGATCTTTTTTTGGCATAATTTGAATTCAACGGGAATCATTTCATCGGTTATCTTTTTTTGTTTTTCTTTGTCATCCAGCGTAGCTTTACGCAAAACCTCACCAAGATTTTCAATTGGGTCGGTATCGGGTATTTCTTTAACCTTGGCGACAACTTCCCCAAACTCTACACCGCGACTGGAACGAATTATGACTGGATCGCCCTTTTTTAACGAGTTAAATGGAGCAAAAAAGTCGGATGTATTTTTTAAGACGCCGTATCGAATAGTTAGTATGTGTCGCATGTGGGTATATTTGTGATGAGATGGATAGTACCGTCTTTATAAAAGTAAGAATACTTACAAATAATACCAATTGTACTATATCTTGTCAAGGTTACACGTTTTTTAGAATCTGATTATGTGTAATAGCTTCAATGAATTACACTTGCATTGTGAGTTTCAAATATGATATTATCCCCTTTAAGTAAGCGATAAAAACGGTAAAAAGGTTGCATGATTTTCAAATTAAGATATGGGGCTGGCAATGAAAAATTTTCTTTTTGGTGTATTGTCTGTGAGTAGTTTAGCATTGCTTATATTTTCAGGAACGACAGGGTATACGTTATATGCGCAAGATGCGTCTAATAAATTGAATATGCTTGAGATTGTTATTTCAAATCTTATTGCAAGGGTTGAAGCTTTAGAAAAGCGTGTAAGTGTGTTGGAGAAAAATACCTCTGCTGGTGCTTCAAAAGCGCCAAAAAAAGAAGCCTCTATTAAGGAATCACCAAAATCTTCTTTGACGAATGGGTTTGAAGATATTGGGAATGGGTTTTTTGTAAGGAATGCGCGTTTTAATCCTTTTGGTACGAATGTGCTTTTTACGGGAGATATAGCCAATAGATCTGAAAAGAATTATCGCTTTGCAAAATTTACATTAGAAATCTACGATGATCGGGATTTATTGGTCAAAAAAGAAGAATTTACAGTCCCAGACCTCCCGAAGGACAGTGTAAAACCCTTTGAAGCCATGCTTATAGGGGTTGAAACAGGCCTTATTAATAGATATGTGATTAAGGCGATTGAATAAGATAGATGGTAACAGTTCTGTACCCCCACCTGACCTCCCCCATCGAGGGGGAGGAAACGTTTTTTCCCCGCCCCTGGCGGGAGGGGGACTGATACGATAAGTGTTATTTGTTTAAGTTTGTTATATAAAGAGTTTTTGCCAGAGGTTTATTGATAAGTAATCGCTTTAAGGATACAATAAACGGAGGATCTATTCGTTGTACGAGAAATACTGGGGACTGAATGAGCTGCCATTTGAGAATGTTCCTGACCCGCGATTTATGTATCATTCCGCGGAGCACGAGGAAGCCCTGATGAGATTACTATATGCCACCAAAGCACAGAAAGGCGCAGCCATGTTGTCGGGTGAAGTGGGATGCGGTAAAACTACCGTAAGTCGCGCTTTCGTACAAGAATTATCGAGTGAAGAGTATGAAGTTGGTATCATAGCAAATCCAAGCCTGACAGCGCTTGATTTTCTGAAAGAAATTGTCTATCAACTGGGCATTGAAAAAACGGCAGATTCGAAGCCAGAACTTTTGCACATTTTGAATGAGGCAATACTCCAGAATTTGAATAAGAAGAAAAAAACAGTCCTCATTGTAGACGATGCCCAGGCAATCGAAGATGTTGTGACATTTGAAGAGCTGAGGCTCTTGCTAAATTTTCAATTAAATAATCAGTTTCTCTTGACCTTGATTTTAATAGGACAACCTGAACTGAGAGACAAGGTCATAAAGATACCTCAACTGGATTCAAGGATATCGATACGGTATCATTTAAAACCTTTGGACTTAAAGGAAACAGTGCAATATATATTGTTTAGACTTAAAATTGCGGGTATGCAGAGGAATATTTTCACAAAAGAGGCAATTGAAAAAATTCATGAATATACAGGGGGCGTTCCACGCAAGATAAACAATATCTGTGATTTGAGCTTGTTAGTGGGTTTCAGTAAAAAAGTAGAACTGATTGATTCTAAAATTATACAACAGTTAATTGACGATGCGAAATAAATAGGGGTTAAAGATGGCAAGACTCTCAGATTTAATTAAGCAGGGAAAGGTCCCGGAGAAAAATGATAAGTCTATTCAAGACGAAAGGGACAAGATAAGGATCAGAGAACTCGCCGAGTTAAAAACAAAAAAAGAGACTGTTGTCGAAGAAAAAAAAGACTCCGCCAGGGTAGAAGAAGCAGGTTTCCCCAGTGAAGCGGGTATAAAAAAAGAAGAAAAAAAGACCGCAGCCGGACTGGGAGATTTGGAATTTCCAAGCGAGCCAAAGACAAAGGTAGTCGAAAATGTCCCCTATAAGGTCTCTGGAAAGCCATCCTTCCCGGGAGAAATAGAGTCCCTCCCAACGGAAGCAGGAATGATTATCCGTGAGGAGGAACGGAAGGAAAAGGTATCAGTCGATATTTATGATGAATTTTATGAATTCCTGGCGGAAGTGTTAGATGCCGCAAAGACAGATCAAAAATTCAGTATTGACAGAGGAGTTGAATTAGTTACCAAAGTCATTGATACCCCCAGTGCGATTGAAAGTCTTTATCGTAAGGCCATCTATAGAAAAGAATTTAAATATGATTCCAATGTGCATGGTATCAACGTGGCGATTTTTGCCATCAAGATAGGCGAGGGTCTTGGGTATAAAAGGGATCAGTTGGTTGAATTGGGTATTGCGGCGTTAATTCACGATATCGGGATGTGTAAAATTCCTGATGAGGTAGTCAATAAAGAAGGAGTGCTTACGAACGAAGAATACGCATTGATTAAAAAACATCCGCAGTTCGGGTATGAGATCGTATTGAATTCCCTGGGAGAAAAATACAAGTGGCTTGCGGAGGTCGTTTCTCAAGAACAAGAACGCGAAGGCGGTCAGGGCTATCCCCGGGGTCTGCTGGGAAATGAAATCCATGAGTATGCGAAGGTGATAGGAATAGTGGATGTTTACGAGGCGTTGAGCCATCCGCGTCCTCAGAGAAAAAGGTTCCTGCCTTACGAGGCTACAAAGGTGATTGTCAACTCATCAAAGAATATGTTTCCTCAAAAGTTGATAAGGGCATTGCTCACGAAACTGTCGTGCTTTCCGACAGGCAGTTACGTGGTTCTTAATTCAAAGGCAATTGGCAGGGTTGTGGAAACGAACGAGGCATATCCATTGCGACCAGTTATAGAAATGTTGTATGACAGCATGGGAAAAAAGCTGACTGAAAAGAAGGTCGTTAAACTCCAGGACACACCGTTACTGTATATTACCGATTCCATGTTTGAGGAAGATTTGCCGAAATAGGAGAATACGCAGTGCAGAGCCTCAAGAAAAGGTCGGATCTCCTCATTGAGGAAATAGAGGATGAAGTAGTCATCTATGATCCCAGAACACATCGTGTACACCATCTGAACCCTATGGCAAGTATTATATGGGAACTCTTTGAGGTTTGTTCGAGTCCAAAAGAGATAGCCAAAGAAATAGTGGATGTCCTCAAGACTGACTCTTCAACGGTGGAAAAGGATGTACAAGAGACCTTAAAACAGTTGCAGGTGAAGGGACTCCTGGAATGAGCCTTGCAACCACCCATTTTGAGATACTCTCATTTCCCTTTGAATTAATCACCAATGATAAGAAATTCTTCACTGAATTTTTAGAGCTTAATTCAGCCCTGGCCTCTCCCGGTAATGGCAGGCTGCCCCAGGTTCAATACAGCGTGATAAAGAATACGAAGTATTTCTGCATCAGGGAAAATGGCAAATTCCGCAATCGATGGGTACACAGGTGGCCATTGTACCTCTCCGTCATGATGTGCGTAAGGGATAGTCTATACCAGCACTTGAAAGAGTACCTCTTTTTGCACTCAGGGGCTGTGGCAAAGGGCAATAATAAGGCTGTACTTCTGGCAGGACCTTCCGGGAGCGGGAAATCCACCCTTACTCTGGGATTGCTAAATTACGGTTATCAGTATCTCACCGATGAGGTCGTAGTTATCAGTCTTTCCGATTTAAGAGTGCTACCTTTTCAACGTCCGATATATATCTATGGGTGGCAATCAACAGTATCAGATGATGTGGGAAAACATTTTAAATTTTATCGCTTTAAGGAGAGATACGAAAATACAGTCCAACCCTGGCAGTATGCCGTGCCGCAACGAGATGTCGTCCTTCCCAAGGACTCGAGATGTGAGGTAGCATGGATTATCTTTCCGAGGTACAATGAGACGCAAAAAGGTTCTTGCCTCAGGCCTATGAGCAAGGCAGAGGCGGCTTTTAAACTTATGCAAAACGGATGGAATATGGAACATTTTTATGACCGCGGTCTTAAGCTATGCTCAGAACTGGTTAAAAAGGCAGATTGTTACCAACTGCTGATGGGAGACCTGAAAGAAGCCTGCGAACTGATAGAGAAACTTACAGGAGAAGCGACCGTCTCCGTAGAGCCTGAAATATTGAATAATATCTGGAAACGCAAGGTATTGTTGTAAGAATTTTATTGAAGGAGGTATGGTTATGGAAAATAAAGAATTAAGTCTTGAAGAACAGAAGCTCAAGGTGCGTCGAAAGCTCCTGAAACTGGCGGTATATGGCATTCCTGCTATATCAACAATCCTGGCCGCAGGTAAGGCAAACGCCGATGGAGTAGATGAATACTACGACGAATTTGATGCAGACGACGATGACGATGGCGGCGACGATGACCATCGGGCGGGCACAGGAATAAAAACGAAGAGGAAAACACCTAACGGCCGAAAGAAATACAAGAAAGGTCTTTCATAAAT
>JAUSDH010000148.1 GCA_030650655.1 Candidatus Brocadiaceae bacterium | reverse complement strand
AACCGCATAAACAAAATGAAATTTCCTATATAATCAAGCTGGTGTAAAATGCAGTCCTGGAAGCACAGAATAAAATCTTAATTCGTTACGCTTCTCATTTTACACTTTGATATTCTCAAGAAAAATTTTTAACTCTTAGTAATCTCCCGGAGAACCCTGCCCATTAATTTTTTGGGCATACACATCCCAATAAGTCTTGTCTTTATCACGGCTATCCTGCCAGACGATAATTGCCCCACCCGTTCCATCATTAATCGTTACAGGAAAACATTGCGTGTCGAATGCTGTGCAAACGGCAACACCGTTATTGTTCCATTTTGCCAATCCTTTTGGGTCAATCCTCTGGGCATACACATCAAAGGCAGAATCACGGTTATCATTCCACGCCATTATTGCACCACCAGAACCGTCACTGCTGATACTTACGCAATTTTGGATACTTGCTTCGACACACACAGCCAAGCCGTCTTTTACCCATAAGGCATTACCGGTGAGATCGATTCGCTGCGCATAGATATTGAAATCGCCGCTGCGCATATCCCACCAGGTAAGAATAGCGCCCCCTGAGCCGTCGCTTACAATCACTGGATAATTCTGGTTGCCGGATACCGTACATACCGGAATACCATTCGTCAACCACTGCACAGACCCATTTCCATCCACCTGCTGTGCAAAAACGTCGTTATTACCATTACGGGTATCCATCCATGCCACAATTGCTCCTTCTGCTCCATTACCAGTAATAACGGGAAAACTTTCATGTCCAGGTGCATTGCATAGAGCGACCCCGCTTCTTTCCCATGCTATTTTACCGCTCCCGTCAACCCGCTGGGCATAGATATCGGCATACGTTCTCCTAAAATCCTGCCATACTACGATAACACCACCGACTCCGTCGTCCACTACCACAGGCGCGCTTTGCGCACCAGAAGAGCCACAGACGAGCACGCCATCTTTTGCCCACAGCAATTCCCCATTCTGGTTAATACGCTGGGCACAGAGGTCTGCGTAGTTAGTGCGGAAATCCTGCCAGATAATAACAGCGCCACCTGCGCCATCCGTTGCAATGCAAGGACTATTCTGTGCATTAGCTACGGCACAGACAGGTATACCGTCTTTTGCCCATTGTACGTTTCCATCTCCATCAATGCGCTGCGCATAAACATCAGAATTACTAATACCGCTTCGCACATCATGCCAGGTGATAATGGCTCCGCTGGCGCCGTCACTGATAATCCTCGGGCGATTCTGATTTTCCGGCGCAGAGCAGATGGAAACACCGTCTTTCATCCATAAGACATTCCCGTGCGAATCAACCCGCTGTGCATAAATATCGAAATGAACGTTTCGGGTATCTTCCCAGGCAATGATCGCCCCGCCAGCGCCATCGCTAACTATCTGTAATGAGCTTTGTTGTCCGGGTGTCGTGCAGATAGCCGTATTCTCAAGCAAATGGGAAGACCATCCGGCAGTTACCAGGCGCTGAAAATTTACCGTAATTAAAAAACCCAATACAAAACAAACGAATATCGTTTGAAATGTTTTTTTCAAGAAATTATTCATGGTATCCTTTTTCAAACAAATTATTTTTTAATGCCTGCATATAAAAGAGGATCTAACTCCATAGCCTTGTTATAAGTCCTCATAGACTCTTCGTATTGACCTAAGTTGTAAAGGGAGTTTGCTTTATTATGCCACGCCCTCGCACTCTTTGGATTGATCTCGATAGCCTTGTTAAAAGCCTTAATTGCATCATCAAACATACGCAACTTGTCCAGGGTAATTCCCATGTTGTTCCATGCCCATCCCCTTTCTGGATTTACCTGGATTGCCTTGCTAAAGAGTTGCAGGGCATTGTCATATTGCTCAGATAAAATTAACATGTAGCCTTTCCCGTGCCAGGCAAGGTCTTCCTGGGGATTGATCTCGATGGCTTTTTCAAATGCTTGCATTGCCTCCTGATGCCTGCCTAATGCAATAAGGGTAACACCTTTGTTGTACCAGGTGGAAGCAAGCTTTGGTTCCATCCCTAGGGCCTGGTCATATAACTTTATGGCCTCTTCATAATTGCCTTTTTTATACAACGCTATCCCTTTATTTACCCATGTTGCATTATGGTTTGGATTGAGGCTTAGCGCCTTATCATAGGCTTGAACAGCCATGTCGTAGTTTCCCAGGCAATATAAAGCATTCCCTAAACCATCCCACGCCTCAAAATAATTAGGGTAACTCGCAATGGCTTTATTGTATGCTTTAACGGCACGTTCAAACTTTGTCCGTTTATATTTTGATTGCCCGTTTTTAATCCACTTTTTTGCGCTATATTTTTTTGATGAGGTTTGATAAACATTACTGCGCAGAGAGACAGCTGAGGTAATTTGAGAACTTATGCAAATGGAAACTGACAAAATAAAAGACAGCACCTTAAAAAGGTGTTTCTGGTATAAAGCTGCAACTGTTCTATGATTGGGATACATATCCTTCGATCGATACCTGTACTTTGATGTATTCAAAATTAAAGCGTTACAATATCCCAAAATCTTATAAAAATCACTCTGTAAAATCAAATCAAATTAAAAACTTTATCAGAGATTTATCTTCACAAGCTTGTTCTCATAAAAACGGGGATGAGTCAAGTTTTTTAGAATAACCGTGGGGAAATAGTAATTATTCAAAATTATGTTGAATAGCTCGAATTGGAGAAGATGCTATAAGAGCCACCCCTGGCCCCTCCCAAGAGGGGAATAAAGAAGTCCCCTCTTGGGAGGGGATATAGGGGCATAAGCGTTAACTTAAGAAAGAGCTATAGCATTTAAGAGTGAAATATCGAATGTAGAACAAGGAATATTGAATTTCGAAGGAAAAAAACATAATAATTCGACATTTTTTGTTCGATATTCGATATTTAATTGCATTTAAACTGAAGTAGTTTCTTAAGTTAACGCTTATGGGATATAGGG
>JAUSDH010000146.1 GCA_030650655.1 Candidatus Brocadiaceae bacterium | reverse complement strand
GCCTATCCCCATTTCCATGAGGACGTATCTGTTTCTGTCTCTTTCGTCTGACAGTGCCTCGCGAGCCTAACCATGCCCTATTTCCAACTCCCCCTCATCAAACCGTACGTTCAGTTTTCCCGAATACGGCTTTCCAATCATCTTCTTCCAGAGGCTTTCGCAGTCTCCTGCTTGGCCTTCTGGTATAGTTTCCTCTGAAATTCCCGAAACTTCTCTGGAGTTTTCAGCAGGGTTAGGCCAATATGTTATGCATACATTAAGCGGCCCTTGGGCTCTGGTATTTGAATACCATCTTCTTTTGCCGTTTTTAACCAAAACACTACTGATTTTTCTGCATTTTCAAGCGCTTCTTTTTTTGACTTACCATGCGCCATACACCCTGGTAACTCTGGAACGTCAACAACATAAACATTGTCAGTTTTATCCCAATAAATAATCATTTCATATTGTGATTCACTCATCGCTTCTCCCTATATTAAATCTATACGTTGTTAATATTTTCCTTATTTGCCTCACCTGATATCCTTTTGCCTTTGAACCTTCCGATTGCAAGTTGATCCTCTCAGTTATTCCATCTTTTGTAAATATTTTAAGTTATCAAGAGGGTCAGACCTTCAAATTTCAATTACCAAATATGGGAAATAAAATATTGAATTATGAAGATCTGATAATTTCATTCTCGTTTGAGCGCCTTGCTAGGCAACGATTTTGTCCATTTGAAGATAAGATACTTCTGAAATATTAGCCTTCTCTTTCGCATGCTCAATGGTCATGCTGACAAGATTACCCTTGCCGTCTAAATCAATATAAAGGTTTTCCGATATTTCCTTTGTTTCCACAATTGACTCGTTCGAAAATTCAATGAGTGCCGTATCTGTATCTGCAAAATAACGAATTTTCATGTCTATTCCTCCTTAAAACTTCTATCGAAAAAGGCGTTATGAATGGTCTCGCCGTCTTCCAAAAGGATAACTCTCAGATATTTTCCGGCTTCCTCAACATAGCTCCATTTCCTTATTCTTCCGTCAGATTGTATTTCCATTTTCAAAGGATTGTTGATTGTTTCAAGTATCCATTCTTCTTTGATAATCGCTCTGTCCGGGCGTTTCTTTATGAATAAAAAGTATTGCGTGCATTTCATATTGTATTTTAATACTTTTCAGGTTCTGCCTCACTAGGTCTCTCACATGAGGAAGTTGATGCGTACAGATGTCATGCTGACCCTGTCTCTACTTTTGATAATCATTGAAACAATTGAAGCAAATTTATCAATGGGAAAGATTTGACCCCTATCGTCCACCCCGTACGTATTTCCTGCAACTGGTTGTTAGCCAGCGTTCCCGCCTTGCGACTGCTCGCGTGGAAGCATCGGTCGGGCTGTGCGCATGCGCTTCTTGGCGGTCTCAACGTCTTGCTCCGTTCTACCGAGAACAAGCTACTTGCCAGCTTTGAACCGGGCTTCTCCTCTCCAATGAAGAACCCAACCATGTAGCCACCTCGAACCCCATGCCAAGAACAAAGAGACCAGCTGACGGTGAACCCGGCTTCGTCGACTTCCATTGACCAGATATGTACCGATCATCGACGATCCGGCCAGTACCCCGCCACTCGTAGCCATCGGAGTTGTCATGGTTTTCAAGCACCACACGTCCGAATCTCCTGCGGACGTTTAAGCGCTCGCTCACCCAGTGCCAACCGGAATCGACGGTCGGTTGCCAAGATGAAAGCCATTCGCCGAAGAAGCCCTGGGGGTCGCCGCAAGAGGAGCAGGTGTTCCCAGTCCACGTATACCAGAAGCGAGAGCAACGCTCCGACTAGAGCCCACAAGAAAGAGACCATTGAGTCATCGTCTGGCTAACATGGATTATACCGCCCCAAGCGTGGTATTATTTTACGGCAATTTACAAAATTCATGTTGTAGATATATAAAAGTGACTGTATTATGTCAACATAAAAATATGAAAGGATAAATTACTGAAAGTGAGTTACTCCATGGAATTACTCGATCAGGTGCGTGAGGTGATCCGAAAAAAGCATTATTCGATTCGTACTGAACAGGCATATGTTGACTGGATTAGAAGATACCTAAAAATTGCAGTCGGACGCAGATAAACGATGATTTACACTCATACCATTCCGGGCAGGACGACGAAAGAGGCGAAGAGTCCGCTTGATTTTTGATAGTCAAGTGGTCGAAAAAATCAAATCAGAAAGGGGTGACAATTATAGATGAGGGAGCAGTTATCGTTTCTTTCATCATACTCCGCCGGTATAGGCATACACCTTCATCAGGATGCCCTTCGCAGGTTTGAAATATACCTAAAAGAGCTTAAGGCATGGAACCAGAAGTTCAATCTCACCGCCATAAAGGAAGACAAGGGGATAGTGATAAAGCTATTCCTTGATTCCCTAACTCCTTTTAATCTTATCAAGACCGGCTCAATGCTCTTAGATATCGGCTCAGGCGCAGGATTCCCAGGTATTCCCTTACATATTGCCGACCCTTCTCTGTATGTTACCCTTCTCGATTCCGTAAATAAAAAGGTGACTTTTATGAATCATATCATAGCCGAACTGAGTCTGACAGGCATTGAGGTCATTCACCGCAGGGCTGAGGAGTTTGCTAAAACTAAAAAAAGCGCTTATGACGTTGTCATATCGAGAGCCTTAACAAACCTTTCTGAATTTATCAAGCTCGGAGAGCCGTTCCTGAAGCCTGACGGCATACTGATCGCCATGAAGGGGAGCAGGGCTGACGAGGAGATAAGAGATGCCGCCAAGGTTCTTGAGCGCAAAAAGATGCAGGTAACGGATATTAAACGGTTTTGCCTGCCATTTGATTATGGTAAAAGAGGAATCGTGGTATTATCCCGGTCTTTGTAGGAGCAACTATAGTTGACGCAAAAAGAAAGTTGTCATTGCGAAGGCGCAAGCATGAAGCAATCTGAGGGAAGGATTGCTTCGCTCCGCTCGCAATGACGTTTATATGTCATCTTATTTAAAATGGTTACTATATGTACGATCTCCTGATAAAAGAAGCACTGATAATCGACGGCTCTGGCACCCCCTCTTTTGCTAGTTTAGCAGCACACAAAGAGTCAAACTTCATACTTCAATTGACAGCGTATTAAGGAATAAATAAAAATTAGGCCTTCGGCAGCGACTTTTAAGCTCCCCTCTAGAAAGAGGGGCTGGGGGGGTGTTGCGGCAAACTTACACACCCCTTTATCCCCTCTTTCTAGAGGGGAATCACAAAAGATTGAAATTCCTGAACATTAAAGATTAGGCCTTCGGCAACTTTTTAAACGTAGCGCGAACTTCAGTTCGCTTACATCCTGCTCTGCGAACTAAAGTTCGCGCTACAACGGTAACTTTGAATTTCCTTAACGTAAATTTGGCGGGTCGCAACCAAAATAATTTCACAGTTACTACACTATGATTCAATGTTTTCTCTGTATAACAAATTTATAAAACCTTGCTTTCCCCATTTTCATGAGGACAAGTTTTAGCAAAGATTTTTAAGCTGCAAAATCTGTGTGCTGCTTTTTTTGTTATGGCTTCGCCACGTTGTGTACTCTGTGGCAAGTTTTATGATTTTCTTAAGGAGAGTCTGATCAGGTGGCTGAACTCTTCAGATTTGAGCAAGATTGATGTTACAGCAAATGCGGCAAATGCGGCGGTCATTGGGGCGAACAAGCGAAGTCCTTTAAAATAAAGACTGCCGCTCCCGTCCGAAGCAGGAAACATTTTCAAGACAAACCAACACGCTATTACCATTGCTACCGAGGCAGTCACGGTTTTCAGGATCGAGATGACAACCTCTCTTCCTATCTTGATGCGAAGTTTTTTTTGCAAGATGATGGTTAGAATAATAATCTGAACAATGGCGCTAATGGCCGTAGAAAGCGCTAGACCTCCTTCCTTCAACACCCAAATGAGAGAAAGATTTAAGACAAAATTCAGCCCAACGCATATTGCTCCAACTTTTACCGGTGTGATCGTATCTTTGACTGAATAAAAAGCACGAATCAACACATGGAGGCCGCAGTATGCCCATATCCCAATGGCATAGAAGAGGATGACGCGCGACGTCCTGTATGCGGATTCCGCATCAAACTGTCTCCTTCGGTAAATGAGGTCGATAATGGGTTCCCGAAGCATGATAATAGCCAGGGACGCAGGGATACCGATTAGGAGCATAAATTTTAACGCCCTGTTAAAGGTGGTTGAAAAGTTGCTCCAGTCCTCACGCACCGCATGGGTGGAAAAAAGTGGGAATACGGCTGTGGCCATGGCAATACCAAAGACACCCAGGGGGAATTGAATCAACCGGTCGCTGTAATACAGCACAGATGCAGCGCCTGCTTTCATTGGATAGTGGATGGCCATTCCTGCAAAATGGAAATAGCCCGATCCGCCCTGAGGGGCGGAGAAACCAACGGCAATAATGCTGTCAATCAAAACGTTGATCTGAACGACGGCTAGCCCAAAGACGACGGGACCCATGCGAGTCAATACCAACTTCAAGCCAGGATCTGAAAATTGTAGAACGGGTCGATAGTATAATTCTTTTCTCCGTAAGACCGGGAAATGAATGAACACCTGAACGAGGCCGGATAAAAAGGTAGCAATGGCAACTGCGTAAATCATTTTTTCAAGCGTTTTTCCCGTGTAAGGAGCTAAAACAGCCCCTAAGATCCAGCATATATTCATAACCACAGGCGCAAATGCAGGCATGAAAAAATGGTGAAGGGTGTTCAGTACCGCCCCCATAAAAGCCACCAGACAGATAAAAAAAACGTAGGGAAACATAATAATGGACAGTTTGAAAACAAGCTGCCACTTTTCCTGTACGTGGAACATTCGTGGAATAGCGAAGAATGAGCCTTCGCCCAATAATACGATTCCACCCAGGATGATGATGAGCACTGTGGCTATGACATTGACAAAGGCCATGGCTTCCGCCTTGCCGCGCTTTTCAATGTGTTCTGTGAAGATGGGAATGAAGGCTGCACTGAGAGCGCCTTCACCAAAGAGACGTCGAAAGAGGTTTGGTATCTTAAATGCAACGGCAAAGGCATCCCAAACCATGCCTGTACCAAAGATACTGGCGCATATCATATCCCGTACAAGACCGAGTATTCGGCTTAAGAAGGTACAGGCGCTGATAATTCTTACCGAATGGAATAGCTTCTGTGATTCAGACATAAACGATTTATAGTCTTACCTTGTAAAAACTTCTTTTCCCCATTTTCATGAGGACAAGTTTTTGTAAGTTTTTGTTCATTAAAAACCGCTAAATCCGAAGCACGAAATCCGAAATTCGAAACAATTTCAAAATTACAAATTAAAATGTTCCAAACCTCGTTTCCAATTTCGGTCATTTGATATTAGAATTTGTTTTGGATTTCGATATTTGAATTTCGAATTTGTCAAAAAAAGCAAGCGATAGTATTATTATTCAGTACCGAATAACTCTTTTTGGTTGCGGCTACGCCGCGCTAAGTATTTTTTTTGACCATACTACTAGATAACAGTATTCGACGGAATAATACTACCTTTAGGTATGATGACTATATGATCGTGAATTATGTAATTATCAGCAACGACGCGTTCTACCTTATTTACATTTTCTATTTTCACATTTTCACCGATATGGACGTTCTTATCGATAATCGCTCCTGTGATGCGGGAATTATCACCAATCCCGGTATTTGGTATTTTTTTAAAACGATTCATCCGTATATTAGATTCTGATTCATAGTAATCTGCACCCATAATGATAGAGTTTTGAATAAGAGTATTCTTGCCGATAATACTTCTGATTCCAATAACAGAATTATGAATTTCTCCATCGCTAATCATGCACCCATCCGCAACGATTGACTGGGTAATCTTGCAATTATTAATGACGGACCCGGGTAAAAAAAGCGGATTGGTGTAGATCGGCGCTTTCTCGCTAAATAAATCAAAATTGGGGGTAAGAGACGCCAAATTCAGATTAGCTTCATAAAATGACTTTATTGTCCCTATATCCTCCCAATAGCCATCGAAGAAATAGGCACATACACGACGTTTTTTTATTATTTCCGGAATAATATCTTTACCAAAGTCTGATTCAGTTGTTTCCTTTAATACGTCATTCAACACATCAAGATTAAATATATAAATACCCATTGAGGCAAGAAGGGTACGACCCTTAGCGCTAATGCCACGCCTGTCAAAAGCAGATGCGGCCAGGGAAAGAGAATCAATAACTTTTTCATCCTTTGGTTTTTCGAAGAAATCAATAATACGTCCTTGTTCGTCTACCTTTAAGATACCTAAATGGCCGGCATCTTTCCTTTGCACGGGAATTGCCGAGACGGTAACTTCCGCACCGCTCGCGATATGCATTTTTATGACCTCTTGATAGTTCATCCGGTAAAGCTGGTCACCAGAGAGGATCAAAACAAAATCAATATTAGGCTGATTAAAAAAACGAAGGTTTTGACGAACGGCATCAGCAGTGCCCTGATACCAGTTCATACTATCGATGGTCTGGGTTGCTGCAAGGATTTCAATAAAACCCCTGGAAAAGTTATCGAATTTATATGCACGTGTTATATGCCTATGAAGAGATGCCGAATTGAATTGTGTGAGTACGTAAATCTTATTGAGATTCGAATTGAGGCAATTACTAATGGGAATATCTATGATCCTGTATTTGCCAGCCAGAGGGACTGCAGGCTTTGACCTTTCTTTTGTTAAGGGATAGAGCCTTGCACCACGCCCTCCCCCAAGAATTACAGAAATTACATTATCCATTTCTACCATTCTAGAGACATCCTTTGACTATAAAAAAATTTACTACCGCTTAAGTAATTCACTCTGGGCTCTGAAAAAACGATGTATCTCGCTTTGAAATTATTTAAGAAACTACTCTTCACAATGAACTTGTAAAGAACTGAAAACGCCGTACTCAACAACTTATCAAAAGATAAAAATACAGCCGTAGTTTAACATAAAATCTTTCTTATTCAAGTCATATACTACAAATTTTAGTTTCTTCAGGAAATAGTGTGGAAACACCGTTTTCTTTGCCTTGGTAATATCACAATTACTTCAGATAGCTACACAATCCGTGCAATTTGTTTACTGCTTTTAATCTTGCAATTGCTCACTTGATTTGATAGTATTCCTTAACATATTTTCATTAATATACTTGAAACAATTACCATTTTATAAGGGAGGGGTTGATATCCAGAAAAATCTCTTGGATGCGGCTGATCCAAGTTCGTTGTCCTTGTTTTTTATCGTGGGGTTAATCGTAGGTAGTTTCTTGAATGTCTGTATCTACCGCATCCCCAAGAAAAAATCTCTGGTATCGCCTCGTTCATGTTGCCCAAATTGTAATACACCCATCAGGTGGCATGATAATATCCCCGTCCTAAGCTATATATTCCTGCTGGGACGCTGTCGGACATGCAAGGCCAAAATTTCGATACGTTATCCGCTCGTAGAATTGTTGACGGGGTATATTTTTGTACATCTCTATTACGTATTTATTCAATACAGACAAGAATCACCCTGCATTTTTATTTGTTACTTAGCTCTTTGTAGTGCCTTGATTATATCGACCTTTGTAGACCTTGAGTTACTGGTCATCCCCAACGAGGTCACGTTTGTTGGTATACCGCTTGCTCTTGTTTTAAGCGTGATATGTCCAGGTTTGCATGATGCGCAAAACACCCTGAGAAACTTTTCATTGA
>JAUSDH010000140.1 GCA_030650655.1 Candidatus Brocadiaceae bacterium | reverse complement strand
ATTTATTCAACAGGACAAGAGATAAAGAGTTTGCCGCGAACGGTGTTTAATAAGCCTCCGTTTACAAGGATTTCACGCTCTCTCTCTGTTGCCTTGAGGATAAGGGAAATCTCCTTTCCCTGTTTACCTGGTTTACTATTCCACAGGGCCTTTATTTCTTCCCGTCCCTCTTTAATGGCCTTTTTCATGCCCTGAATGCGGATGGAATCGCCTTGCGATATGGAATCATAATCCCCAGAATTCTTGAATAAAAGAGGGACGATGCCAAAGTTGATGAGGTTAGCTCGGTGGATGCGTGCAAAGCTTTTTGCTATTTTTACCTGAATACCCAGGAATCTCGGGGCAAGTGCGGCATGCTCACGACTCGAACCCTGCCCATAATTTTCACCACCGACAATAATTCCTCCACCCTTTTCCTGACATCGCTTCGCAAATGATACGTCGACCTTTTCGTAGACATGATCACTAATGGCGGGTATATTACTTCTTAAAGGAAGCACCTCGTTCCCTGCGGGCATGATATGGTCGGTGGTAATATTGTCACCTACCTTTAATATAACTTCCCCTTCATAATGGTCCGGCAAAGGTTTCAGAATGGGGAAAGGGGCGATATTCTGGCCTTTTATAATCTCTATGGTATGCCGTTTTTTTACGGGTAATGGTTTTATGATAAGGTTTTCGTTAAACAGGTAACGTTCGGGTTCTTTAACTTGCGGATAATCCCCTAATTTCCTGGGGTCTGTAATCTTCCCAAAAATGGCGGCAGCCACGGCTGTTTCAGGGCTGCACAGGTAAACCTGGTCGCCCTCTGTTCCGCTGCGACCCGGGAAATTTCTTGGAAATGTCCTCAGTGAAACGGTACCACAGGCCGGTGCCTGTCCCATCCCGATACATCCCAAACAGCCGGACTGGTGGATGCGCGCACCTGCATGGATAAGCGTCAGGACGCCGTTTAGTGCGGTGACATTTTCAATGACCTGCCTGCTGCCCGGATTGATCTCAAAACTTACGTCGGGATGAACGGTTTTTCCTTCCATGACTTTACACACGATCATGAGGTCACGAAAGGAAGAGTTGACTGAAGAGCCCACGATAACCTGGGCTACAGGAGTGCCTTCTACCTCTGAAACTTTTTTAACGTTGTCGGGTGAAGACGGGCAGGCAATAAGAGGTTCGAGCTTACTTAAGTCGATTTCATCATGTTCGTCGTACTCAGCATCTGTATCCGCCTTGCATTCCTTCCATACCTGTTCTCTCCCCTGGCTTTTGAGAAACTCAAGTGTCCTGTAATCCGAGGGGAATACTGTAGTCGTAACGCCCAATTCCGCACCCATGTTGGCGATCGTGGCCCTATCAGTAACAGAAAGTGTATCAACTCCCAGACCGTAATACTCGACAATCCTGCCTATCCCCCCTTTGACGGTATGTCTCCTGAGCATTTCCAGGATTACATCCTTGCCAGAAACCCAGGGAGGCAATTTCCCAGCCAGCTTTACGCCGAGTATCTTCGGCACCTGAAAGTAAAAAGGTTCACCTACCAGGGCAAGGGCAACGTCCAGCCCACCCACCCCGATAGCGATCATGCCCAGTGCGCCACCCATAGAGGCGTGGCTGTCGGAGCCCAATAACGTCTTGCCGGGAGCGCCGAAGCGTTCCAGATGGACTTGGTGTGAAACACCATTGCCGGGTGGTGAAAAATAGATGCCAAAACGCTGGGCAACGGACTGGAGAAAGCGGTGGTCATCGGCATTTTTATAATCGGTCTGAAGGAGATTGTGGTCAACGTAGCTGACGGAGAGTTCTGTCTTAATACATCCAACATCCATGGACTCAAATTCCAGATAAGCCAGTGTTCCTGTGGCATCCTGCGTGAGGGTTTGATCGATGCGGATACCAATCTCAGTACCTACCTGCCATGTGCCTGATATGAGATGTTCTTCGATTATTTTTCGAGCTAAAGGTTTTTTCATATTAATTTTTGGATACGGGTGCATGTAGGGGTTTAAAATCTTAAACCCCTACACTGCTTCTAGCTCGGCCTTCATGGCTTCTGCGGTTTGGATGCGGTTATCAGGGTTTTCTTCCAGCAGTCCTAAGACAACCTTGTTTAGCTTTTCCGGAATGTCCTTGTTAATTTCCTTGGGAGGGATGGCCTCCTCCTGCCACAATTTTCCCGTAATTGCCCGATAAAAGATCAAACCTACGGAATACAAGTCAGAGGCGGCGGCTATCCTGACCTTTTTCAGTACGGACTTTTCACTCTCTCCATTACGTAATGAACGAATCATTTCCTTCTGCTCCGGAGAGGCATATTCCTTGCTCATACCACAAATAATTTCCCCGGTCTTAATCGTGCACTCAAGGTCTATAAGCGCCATCGTACCAGTAACAGGGTTCAGGATGAGATGGCCTGGCTTGATGTCGCAATGGATATATCCTTTGGAGTGCATGTGACGCAAGGGTAATGTGGCACTGGCAAAATATCGAATCACGTGCCCGATCTCACGTTGATCCGGCAACCCCTTTTTTTTGTAATATTCAACGACATCTTCACCCTCAAAGTGCGTCATAATGAGGTAATTTTGGATGAGCACCGATTGGCCATCCTTATACATGACACCCTTTCCCTCTTCGTATCGAACCGGGATTTGAGGATGTGAAAAGAGGGGAAGTATCTTATACTCACGCTGGTAATTATTAGCAGGTGAATATTTCATTCCCCACTGTTTTTCTTTGAACTCGGGATTACAGAGGATGGCGTAATTTGCCCGATGACCCGGCGCAATCTTGAATTCCTTGAAGCAATGTTTATTGATAGAATACATAATCGAATCCTTTATTATAAATTGTCCGAAAAACAATTCCTTTTGTGCAAAATATAGTAAACGATAAAGAAAGTTGTCGGGGTTGTCCAAAAAGTTATTACCATGTCATTGCGAAGGAGGAACGACTGAAGCAATCCCTTGATTTTAAAGGGTTTCAAAATAGATTGCTTCGCTCACGCTCGCAATGACAGTTGAAAATCGAACTTTTTGGACAGCCCCCCAGTTATTTTTCGGTTCTGGTTCTAAATATCCCTTCCACCCTGACTGCCTTGCCGCTCTCATCGCGCAAAAGACTACACGTCATCTCAGAAATAAATCGCTCACCATTCTTTTTCTTACAATAAGAAATAAGGTCTTTTCTGATTTCCTCTTTTTCTAAATTTTTCATTAATTCATTTCGATCATTGGGATTCACATAGACATCTTTTACCGGCACTCCAACCACGTCTCCAATTGAACTGTAACCAAGCATCTCTGCCCCAGCCTGATTGATCCACGTGAACACCCCGTCTTCGGCAGGTTCACTCTGATACACCCCCTCTTTTAACAAATTCAGCAATTGCCTGTGACGACTTTCAGCTTCCTCCAACTCCTCCTCCAGCATCTTCCGTTCGGTAATGTCCCTGAATAGTCCCTCTATGCGGATCGTTTTATTCTTCTCATCAGTAACCAGATTGGATGTCCGTTCCATGTAAAATTGCTCTCCATTTTTCCTCCTGCAGAGGGATGTAAAATTCTTCAATATCCCTTCCTTTTCCAACTTTTCAACAACCTTCCTGCGTTCATCCGGGTTTACGTAAATGTCCTTTACCTTTGTCCCGATTACTTCTCCTGGGAACTCATAACCAAGGATTTCCGCACCAGCCTGATTAATCCATGTAAACGCCCCGTCTTCAGCAGGCGCACATTGATATATTCCCTCTTTCAAAGAATTCAACAATTGCCTGTGATGCCTCTCTGACTCCTGCAACTCCTCTTCGAGTCTCTTTCGCTCCGTAATGTCTCTAAATATTCCATCAATACGGATAACCTTGCCCCTATCATCGGTAACCAGATTGGACGTCCGTTCCATGTAAAATTGTTCTCCAAATTTCCTCTTGCAGAATGAAGTGAAATTTTTCAATATCCCTTCTTTATTCAGTTCTTCAACAACCTTCCTGCGTTCATCCGGATTTACATAGATATCTTTTACCTTCATCCCAATCACTTCCTCTGGTGACTTATAGCCAAAAATCTCGGCACCAGCCTGATTGATCCATGTGAACACCCCATCTACTTCCGGTTCAGATTGATAGACACCTTCTTTTAAGGAATCAAACAACAAACGATATCTCTTCTCGGATTCGACAATTACCATCTCTGCCTTTTTCCTCTCTGAGATATCCCGAAATACTCCATAAATAGCAACAGGATTTCCCTTCTCATATCTCAGCAAATTACTGGTACGTTCTGCATAAAAGGTCTCACCATTTTTTCTCTTACATATGAATACGGCATCTCTCAATACCCCATCTTTTTCAAGTTTTTCGCAGAGATGTTTTCTGTCTTCCGTGTCCACATAAATATCTTTTACCTTTGTCCCAATCACCTCTTCCGGGCTACTATATCCCAACAACTCTGCACCGGCATTGTTAATAAAAGTAAAAGCGCCATCCACGCCAGGTTCAGACTGGTAGACTCCTTCTTTTATAGAATTAACCAACTCCCTGTATCGTTTCTCAGATGCGGCTATCTCCTTTGTCTTCTCATCCAGTGACTTCGCCATCGCATTAAAGGAGTTTGCCAATATCCCAATTTCATCTTCTCTCCTGATGTCCACCCTTTGTGTTAAATCTCCTGAGGCTATTCTCCTGGTTATTTCGGTCAGCTTAATAATCGGTGTCGAAGTCTTTTTACCGATAAAGTACGCTACTATTATTATCGGAAATGCCAGCGCCAACAATACTGAACTTACTATACGATTCAGATTATAGGCAGCCCCATAACCTTCATCTGTATCAATTTCTGCCATAATACCCCAATTAAACTCAGGCAACCACCTCCATACACCCAACACCATGCGTCCCCTATAATCTTTGTATCCTTTTGCATTAAAGCCGCTAGTGCCGTTAATACATTGTTTAACACCGTCGGTCATTTCACCGGTTTCCGGATTAACTAATTTTAGTTCCAAGGCACTCCTCTTTTTCACCAATCCCTTATCTTTTAAATGCGTAGAAAGCCTTGATTCTGTAATCATGTATCCATCCTTGTTAACGAGATACGTCTCACCTGTCTTCCCCAGCCTGAGGCTTAACATCAGACCGTTCAACGTATCCACATCAATCCTCAGGGCAATAACACCGATTACAACACCATCCCTGTCTTTCAACGGCGCTGAAACGAACATAGTCGGCATGCCCAATTCCATCTCTCCAACTTCATTTAAAAGGGGAATTTCTGAGGGAATTACACCTGATACAAAGGTATTCCCCTGCGCCGCCTGCTTAAAATAATCCATCCCTGAAATATCATTTATTCCACCTTCTTCTATTGTGGTAATGGTTACCAATCCTTTATTATTACTTATAAGTATACCCCTATAACCATACTCAATCTTTGCCACTTCAAGGTATTGGAGGATATCCATATAATCCTTATCATCTCGTGTGATCTTTGCACACTTGACTATCAAAGGATTGCTGGCAATTACACGGGAGTCTTTCACCCGCTCACGCATCCAATTGGTCACCAATTCTGCTTGTTTATGACCAATACCATCAAGATTTCGTATCAGCACGTCCTGAAGATCGGCTTGTACTCTTGGATAGGCAATGATCCGTAGCAGAATGAATGGCAACAGGGTAAATGCAATCAGCAGGAAAATGAGTCTGTTTTTAATCGAGATATACATTTGCTTCTCCTTTAATTTAACAGATTTGTTAAATCATCGTGTGGACGGTAGTATACCTCTCTGCTTTGACAGTGTAAATCAAAAATTATTTTCTGCTTGCTTTTGAAGTGGGATAATAATTATTATGGCAAGCGTGTAGGTTATATTAAATGTACAGGATTTCAATTTTGTATGATTCCCCTTTAGGAAGAGGGGATAAAGAGGGGTGTGTAGGTTTGCCGTAACGCCACCCCAGGCCCCATAGGTAGGTCAGGCGTCCTCGCCTGACATTATAATGACAGACGGGACGTCTGTCCTACCGATAGAGGGGATCTTTTAAAGTTGCTGCCGAAGGCATCCTAATTTGAGCCCTTGCGCCAGATTTGAGTCAATTTATCATTTGTTGATTGATGACTCTTCTGGTTTTCTGGTGGGTGCTGTATTGTCAGATTGTGTTGCAGGGGATGTTTCTTTTTTTGTGGTAAGTTTCCAATCATCTCCTTCACCATGTTTTTCACGGAGGGCGGCGATTTCTTTTGTTAATTGATCCTTTTCTTGCACTAACGCATAGCGCATTTGCAAGAGTTCTTGATTGATGGTTGACAGTTCTTGTATCTTTTCTTCAAGTTCCTTTACTTTACTGCGGTGAATTTCGGTCTCAGTCTTCTGGTGCTCGTACTTAGCAGCCATATTGGTGGCGAAAAAGAGGCACATGAAGCAGAATAACACAATGCCTATTTTAAGAAATTTGGATGCCTTTGTGCTGAATTGATTCATGAGATGATTATTCCAAAAAGCATTTTTGAAGTCAATTGCAAACTGAATTAAAATTTTAAGATACTTGCACCTGACAGGTAATTGATAACAATTTTCTGATTTTGGGTCATTTATCTTGACTGGAATATATAAATTTGTTATTAAATGTGGTTAAAAAATTTTTTACATTTAATCTTTTATAAAAAAGGGTAAAAACTCATGACAGAGTTAATCAGCAAGCTTGAAATAAAAAAGATTAGAATTCTGCAAAAGATTCAGCAAGTAACACAGAGGATAGATATTTTCTGTTCTGCGCTTTTGCTTCAGGCATGGAGAAGGACTTACTATGTCTTCAATAAACGGGAAATTTATACTTCTATAAAAAGTAGAAAAGGGGATTGTCTGCGGTGCGGGCGGTGTTGCCATGCGTCTTTAAAATGTCAGCATCTTACTTACGATAAAAACGACCTCTCCCTGTGTAAGGTATACGATCAAAAACCAACCATGTGTTCACTCTATCCCTATAATGAAAGTGATTATTTTTATCATCTTAAGCCAACCTGTGGTTACAAGTACGACGATGAATAAATAGCACGTATGAACCATGAAAAAGACACAACTGTATGATACACATCTTACCTGCAATGCCAAGATGGTGTCTTTCCATGGCTATGAAATGCCCCTCCAGTACGACAGTATCATCGACGAACACCACTGTGTCAGGAAAAATGCCGGTCTTTTCGATATCTCTCATATGGGGAGATTTGCGGTTTCAGGAGACAAGGCGTTTCAATTCATTCAACAAATTATCACTAACGATGTAGGTCAACTTGCTGATAAACAAGTTCTCTACACACCCATCTGCAACGAACAAGGCGGAATTATAGACGATATCCTCGTTTATAAATGGCATGAAAAACATTTCATGCTGGTGGTAAATTGTTCCAATGCCGAAAAAGACCTTTCGTGGCTGCAAAAGCAGGCAGCAAACTATCAGCCATTAGAAATAAGGGATTTGACCGACAGTGTCTCTCTCATCGCATTGCAAGGCCCTCAATCCATCAATATGCTTGAAGTTGCCTTCGAGAGTAAATTTGATTCTATAAAAAGGTTTTACTTCGATGATTATGTGTGGGACGGTACACGAATAACAATTTCCCGAACAGGATATACAGGTGAAGACGGTTTTGAGATATTTGTAGATTCAGAACAGGTCGTAAAACTGTGGAATTTGCTCATCGGGAAGAACAAGCAAGATGGGTTAAGACCAATTGGTCTCGGTGCAAGAGACACCCTGAGATTAGAGGCGTGTCTTTTGTTGTATGGGAATGATATGGATGAAACAATAACTCCCCTTGAGACGACCATCGGTTGGACAGTGAAATTTGATAAAGGCAATTTTGTTGGTAGAGAATCCTTGTTAAACCAAAAGACAAGAGGCATTGACAGAAAGCTGGTTGGCTTTGAGATGATAGACCGCGGCATTCCCCGACAGGGCTATCCTGTTTTTAAGGGAAACGAGATAATTGGTAAGGTTACCAGTGGTTCTTTTAGTCCTTCCACAAATAAAAACATTGGCCTGAGCCTTATACAATCCCAATACGCCAAAATAGGAGAGGAATTTCAAATTCAGATTCGGGATAATAGGTATAATGCACAGATTGTAAAGACCCCATTTTACAGCCGTATCAAAAGATAAATAGAAAAAATGAACCGTAGCCATCCTGATGCTTTTAGTGTTTGTTCCCAAACAGAGTTTGAGAACAATATAAGGGGACATGAAATGTAATACCCTCCCTTAATCCCTCCAGTCGAGGGCAATGTCATTGAATTAGGGGAGAGAGCTTTTCTCTTTGAGGTAAAGCCCGAAGGGCTGACAGAGTATAGCCCAGGGCGACAGCCCTAGGATAAGGATTTAATAATATTTTTAGCCCTGAAAGGGCGACACATTATCTTAATTCAATGACATTGCCTTCGCAAGTAGGGGATGAAGGGGTGGTAAGATTAAAAGTTTCCAATGTCCCCCTTAGCAAGGGGAAACACAGGGGGGTAAAAAACTTTTCCAAAACTTGTCCTCGTGAAACTCGTACTCGCGAAAGCGGGGAATAGGGAAAGAAGTTTTTACAGGGTAAACCCTCATGAGCAAAAGGCTCACAAAAGAGCATGAAAATATGTCACCCTCCCTTAATCCCTCCCATCAAGGGAGGGAAAGTTCCCTCGCCCCTTGTGGGAGAGGGTTTGGGTGAGGGGTATTTTCGTGTTAATACTACAAAGGAGACAGGATAATGAATATACCAAACGAACTGCTGTATACAAAGACACACGAATGGGTGAAAAAATCGACTTCGAAAGAGGTAATCATGGGCATTACCGACTTCGCACAACAACAACTGAAAGACATCGTGTTTGTTGAATTACCATCGGTAGGTAAAGAGTTGAAGATGGGCACGCCCTGCGCGGTTGTTGAATCAGTGAAAGCGGCTTACGACATTTATGCCCCAGTATCTGGCAAAGTCCTCAAGATCAATCAGAAAATTCAGGAAAAACCGCAGCTTGTGAATGAAGACCCATACGGTGAGGGATGGTTTTTACACATTGAAATATCCAACCCAAACGAATTCAGCAGCCTTTTAAGCCCTGACCAATATCGGGTTGCCAGCGAATCCGAACATTGAATAAATATTGTTTCCGGGGTGCAATAAAATGAACAAACTTTATTTTAATGCAAAACAATTATTCATCATACCTTTGTTTTTAATTCCGTTTATTTCAAATCACACCTTTGCTTACGAATATGGAAGTGCAAATCCACAAGTTATAGAAACGCCATTTGCCAGAACGACTGCAACACCGTATAGGATACCGGGTAATATGCGGTTCCGACACGAGATGGCTGAACTTCTTGGGGAAAAGGTCGGACCAGACGATTCAGGGGATGTTTACAATGCAGGCGGACTTGCAGGCTATTATACCGGCCCAAAAGAACTCTTCCCGGGAAAAGGAAAGTTCGGGCAACTTTATCGATTTTTACCCGTGATCAGATGGTATGACCCTGCATATTATTTTAACCCACAAAATTTTCATCCGGGCAGTACCGTAACCGGTGAATTTACCAATGAACAGTGTGTTCCCTGCCATACGGCGGAAAACCCAGGCATTGTTACACAATGGAGACAGAGCAAACACGGAACGCCACCCGAAGGGAAGGAGGTCGTCGGTTGTGACCGATGTCATGGCAAAAACCACGAGAAATTAATAATGCCTACGTATACCCTCTGCGGTGAATGTCACGAGAAACAATTAAAAGGACATCGGGAGGGAGAACGAGGTTCACATGCCCACGCCTATCATCTGGAATTGGTGGATCAGGGATGCCAAATGGAAAAACCGGCGGAAGAGACGGCATCCTGTCTCGCCTGCCATGCCATTGCAGAAAACCGATGCGATGGCTGCCATACACGACACCGATTTTCTGTGGCAGAGGCAAGGAAACCTACCAGTTGTGGAGTGTGCCATTCCGGCCCTGAGCAGTATGAGTTTGAGATGTACATGCAGTCGTATCATGGCATGATCTACCAGGGAGAAGGCCAAACCTGGGATTGGACAAAACCGCTTAACGCCAAAAACTACGTCGTTCCGACCTGCGCATACTGTCACATGCAAGACGGAGAACATAACGTTACCAAATCATCTACCGTTTATACATACATGGGCACTTCCCTTGTGGATCGGGGGGCTTA
>JAUSDH010000136.1 GCA_030650655.1 Candidatus Brocadiaceae bacterium | reverse complement strand
ACCTATTTTTACCTTTTCCATTTTCTTTGATCTTGCTTGAATATTCAAGGCGTTTCAGATATTTCTATTAAAGGCATTTCACAATGAGGTGGATGATTATATTGCCCTTTGTAAAGAAATGGGTAAAGAACCTATAAGGTCATATAAGGGGAGTTTTAATGTTCGCATATCGCCGGAGATGCACAGAAAGGCTGTTGAGAAAGCTATCAAAAAAGGGCTGTCGTTAAACCAGTTTGTTCAGAAGGCAATAGAGAAAGAGTTGGTGCATAACTAAACACACATGGATTACAAAGAATATCTCAAGCTTAAGGAAGGAGAGGAAGATAAAAAAGATTATCATTCAGCATTGGAAACAAAGCTGAAAAGTAAAAAGTGGATAAATCACCAGGATTTAATCCCAAAACCCAAGATAGAGTTTTAGAACGAGGGATGGGGGTAAAATTTGTACAAATATTCAGGAAAATAGGTTTAGAAAAGAATGGTTACATGTTTTTTTCCATGATTTTCGGTATTTTTCCAGGTTATGGACGTGAATCTGTGGTTCGACTTGCGCTTCGTTATTTGGATAAATCTACAATAAGCCAGTTTTCGTGATTCGGTTCTAACCGCTGTCCTGCAGAAGGAATCAATTTCCAAAAACTGCTACGTCTCTTTTTTGCTGGGTTCTCACGTGTTATCAAGTATCTTTTTTTCTCTGACATACTATCATTAAACGTCTGGAACATATGGACACGGCCAAAGACTATATTTAAACAACGGTCTGCAATGAATAAGATACAATAATTCTTTTTGTCGGATAAAATCATACGATAAGAATACGATGTGACAGTAATTACCTGTGATTGAGTTGCAACTGAGAATGCCCGCACAATCAGGGGAACTAATTTTATTATTTCTTCGTCACGAAAGACCCTTAAAATCCCTCTCTTCTTAAATAAACCTTTTTCTTCATAATGAATAGACGATAATACATTTGTGATGTAAGCTTCCGATAGTTTATGCGGATGGTCAAGCTGGATACGCTGGCCGTCCCTTTTTACAGGGAATTCCTCATGTTTTACGGTAATCAAGCCGTCTTTATAAGTATCTGCATGGATATTCCATATCCTGCAGAACAATACCATACAGATGATACCCACAAACAGGCTCGCTCGTTTCAATTTTTGATTCTTCATATAATTTATGATCCTTTAGCAACATTCTTGATACAGAGTGTCCTCCATGAGAAGACACGGCTAATCATCTTTGTGTGGAATGTATCGCCTCGTGCGTTTGGTCTCGCACCGACGATGCTTTGTTTCCAACCTGCGCCGCTTTGATGCAATTGTAGGCCTTGTTTTACTGCGAGGTTTGGGCTTCTCGGCTGCCTTACGGATTAGCTCGGTCAGACGGTCGATTGCATCCTGTCTGTTTCGCTCCTGCGTACGAAAACGCCGGGCTTCGATAATCAATATGCCTTCTTCGGTAATCCGTCTGCCAGCCAGTGGAATCAACCGTTTGCGAACATCGTCAGGCAGTGATGGAGAATTAACCACGTCGAAACGGAGCTGTACGGCGGTGGCAACCTTGTTGACATTTTGCCCGCCGGGCCCCGGGGCACGAATGAATTTCTGCTGAATTTCACTCTCGTCAATTGCGATAGTGCGTGTGATTTGAATCATGCCTCTACCTTTTTATCTAACAGAAAATCGTTTCAGTCTCTATGGTGAACGAATAAAATAACTTGATTGTATGGGAATTTTCATTTTATTTAAGCGGGTTTTTGGGTGGCGCTGGCAGGACAAGCGTCTCGCTTATCCTGTATCCGTTTATTGCTTTTGTTTTGGTCAACCGAGACGGTTGACCTACCAATTTCTTCTAATTTAATTCGTTTACTGTAATTTATCATGGAAAATCACATACGCCTACCCTCTACATCCTCTGGTTTGCAGCTTATAAAAAGAATGCAGTGATGGCGATGATGAGGTAAAACGACAACAGCAAAAACCCTTCCCACCAGTTGCTCTTGTTATCGTGGACAACCAGCCACACGCCGCCAATGGACATGCCCAGGGTGATCAACTCGATCTTGTTAAAAATCAGATTGAAATTCTGGCCAAAAAGACCTGCGATAAGAACGCAAATAGGCGACACAAAGAGGGCAATCTGTGTACTGCTTTCTGCAGCAATGGCAAGGCTCAGATTGATCTTGTTCTTAACGGCGCTGGTGATAGCTACGGAATGTTCGGCAACGTTGCCGACTAAAGGCAAGATGATTAAGCCCACAAAGGCGGGCGGAATGTGTGTGGCTGCGACGAGGGGTTCGATCTGGTGTACCAATATCTCGGAGATATAAACAAGCCCTCCCGTTGCCGCAACAAGGACAAAAAGGCTCTTTGCCATACTCCATTTGGGCGCTGTGGCCTCAATTGCCTCGTGAATAACCTGGGATGCCTCCTTTTTCTCACGATTCATCATGGCATAAAACAGCCCTACAAAATAGACGACGAGCAGGACTATAGCGATGCTGTTGCTATATTTATTAAGGGCAAGCAGGGTGTCCTCTTTTGCAAAGATGGAGGGCACCCCAAAGCACATGGCCGCAATGGAAAGGTGGATAACTGTGGGACCGGTAATATTCGGGCTTAGTTTTAACTCCCCAAATTTTACACCGCCGACAAAAAGACTTAATCCCAGGATGAGCAGGATATTGCCTATAACTGAGCCAATCAATGAGTATTTTACAATATCTATCAGGCCGCTCCTGATGGCAATGATTGCGATAACCAACTCTGCTGCATTACCGAAGGTGGCATTGATAATACCCGAAAAGTGGTCGCCTGTCTTTTCGGAAATCACCTCCGTAGCCTCACCTAAAAAGTGCGCCAGAGGCACCAGCACCGCTGAAGCCAAGATAAAGGTGGCAACCGCAGGAAAGTGGTAATTATGGGCAACTGCCGTGACGGGTATAAGCAGGAGCAGATAATGCCAGAAGCTAAATTTTGGAATCAATGATAATACCTGAGTGATGGAATTTAAAGTTTTCCAGTAAGACAGTTGTAAGTAAATGGTAATCCGAAAATCGCATAATTTTTCTACAGAATTATTAAATCCTGTTGGGTTTAAAAAGACAAAACCCAACGACTTTTTTTGTTACTGCGATTATGGCAATCATAGGATGGGTGAAGCAAGAGCGCACCCATCAATAAATAAGTTAATGGTCGATGGGTCTGCTTCGCTTGACCCATCCTACGCTTTATTTTGAATTTCCTGAACATTAAATCAACTTTCTATACCACTGAGACATCAAGAGACGAAGATTGAAAACCAATTTATTTGGTGTCTTGGTGACTTTATGGCTATTTTTAAACACTGGAAAGTATAAATATAAAGTGGTCGGGGCGAGAGGATTTGAACCTCCGACCTCGACGTCCCGAACGTCGCGCTCTAGCCAAGCTGAGCCACGCCCCGAACCATTATTATACTATTTCACCGCAAAGACACAAAGGCACTGAGAAAGAAATTTACGAATTATGATTTAAAAATAAGGAATCAATCCCAAATCGTAATTCATAAATCGCAAATTAACTTTGATCTTGTGTCGAATAAAACTTTTACCATTTTATTTTTTATCCAAGCTGTCAAATAGAATCCTTAATAACTTTATTTTGCCTCTATCATTACCTTTTCCACACCAATATTCCCCTCACTATCAAATGCATTGACGATGAGGGTGTAATCGCCCGGCGTGAGGTGTTTGGTGGTTATTTGAAAGGATTCCTCCTGACCGTCAAAGACTCCGTCCACGGGATACGCAGATGTCCATTCATAACCGTCGATCGTATACTGCACCTTTATAATATTGCTGTATTCGTCCTTTATTGTCCCTGAAATGATATACCTGCTATCCGTTCCTATTGCAGTATTCAGAGACTTTATGACTGGCCTTGAATTGTCAATTACTATGGGTTGTATCGTGTTTTCAGCGCTGAGAGCCGTCTCTGGCGGATTATCAGGTTCATCACTGGCTACGAGCTTAATCTGGTATTTCCCGTCAGGCAGCCGAAGGGTATCCCATGGATAAGAACCCTTTTTTTGCGTGTTCTTATCGATAACCTTCCACGCCTTTTCGTCTGCACCCTTAAAATATATTGTCAATTGAAGGGTGTCATTGTTTGCATCTTCTACATCCCACTGGATATTTTTTTGCGCTACCTGGTGATGCGGTTTCTGGTTCGCAGGCGCCTGGGGTTTTGTTTCCGCCTTTCCGTCCGTCTTTGCCTCAGAAGATTTTTGTGATGCGGCAGAAGGTTCTTTTTCTACGATAAAATTAACTATTTTAGGAGGATGGTTTTTCGGTAAATACGATAACGACACCATGTTTATTGCAGGCGTAGTGTCGGCATTCACTGTTTGTAAGGTAGCTTTGTATTGTACAAAACGTGCAGGAGCGCTTATTATTCTTTCTCCAGACGACAAGTAAGGAGCTGACCAACTACCCCAGGTAAGATCGGGTTTTTCACAGTTTCCTGAACGGGTAGCCAATGTTACGTTTGTGCCTTCTGGTTGTGTAACTTGCCAATAAATACATCCCCAATCCGAGATGGTTGTTGTATCAAGCACGTTAGAAATAAATGCGCCCTCTGTTACAAAAGATGGCCATATCTTATAAACCTTTCCCCTATTGCCGGTCCCAACATATAATTCATTATTGCTGGTATTTAAGCAGCAAAGCGCCTGTACCTCTTCAACATCTACCACGCTGCTTGAAGTCTCATCTTTGCAAACTTTATATACACCTGATCTATTCCCGGTAACCACATAAAGGTTCTCCTGTGTATCCAGGGAAATGCCGAGGATAAGCGCCTGGCCGGTTTCGAATATCTTTTGTGCAAGTCCTTCTTTTGTGATTTTATAAACATAATTTGGCGCCATGGGAATGCCTGTAGTTTTCGGCGGTACCTCAGTTTCCCTCGATGGTGGTCTTTGCTGCGCCATACTCGCAGGTTTGGCCATTGGTAATTCCTCAGGGAGATTCAAATCCCAAGCCCTTTCTTCTTTAGAAAAAGGCGTAATAACTCCGGTCTGGGCGACGACCTGGGCAACTGGAGCCGCAGGCACAAAGACTTGTGCACCCGACGCCGTCCCCGCATAAATATTGCCTGACGAATCCATTACAAGACTATGAATTTCCCCTTCGCTCGCATCGTACAGTACCTGTGGCTCTCCAGCGGGTGTAATCTTATAAACCAAACCGTTTGGTTCCGTTCCGGCATAAACATTATTATATTGATCAAGCAGAATATCCAACAGGTTTGTCTCTGGTGAATCAAAAAATACAGCCGGGATACCCTCGGGCGATATCTTGAACAGTATGCCCTCATTTCCCGTTGCAGCAAAGAGATTCGAATCATCGTCTACTGCCATATTCCATACATAAGCAGCGGGCAAGCTGCAAAACACCGAGGCCTCACCCCTGTTGTTTATTTTGTAAATAATGCCTCTTGGTGAGGTGCCTGCATAGAGATTGCCGTGTTTATCACAGACAATACTCTGGATGTATAATTCAGATGACTTGAAGAGTTCTACGGCCTCTGAACCATTCTTTATGCAATAAACAGTCCCGGGGTCACCCGACCCAACAAATACCTGGTTCTGTAAATCTGAAGCCATTGACCAGACGAAGGCGCTTTTGATGCCCGGAATGGCCTCTGTTTTGGGCGAAAGCCGTATTTCACCTGTGCTGTGGACCGATACGTTTTGATTAATGCCTTTGTCGAACTCAGATTCTGTCGATTGAGTCCAGATATTTGTGGTCGTCCCATCGGCGCGTGAAACCTGCAACACGAGGAAAAACAATGTGAAAATTTTAAACCAGAAAAAGCCTTTCATGATTGATCCTTAATTGTTATTTAACCGATACCGGGATGCTTTGATTTCCGCTCACCACATATGCGGTTGGGATACGTGATATTACTTCGTCAAAGAGAGGTCCAATCCCACTTTGATTGGAAAAACTCATAATGGAAAGCATCGATGTTGGAAGCGATGGGAATCCTTCTCCTTTATAGGTAACTCCTTTTTTAGGTAAGAGGACACGTACCATGAGATTATTGTTTCGTTCCATGTTTTCTACGTAATGCAAAAGTTGTTCAAAATTCGTGGGCAGAAACTTTCCGGCAGACCTCCCCATGTTCAATGCCTGCCCGTACGTGGCGTCGCAGGCAGTGACATTCAGCGTACTTCCGGGAAGCGTATCTTCCGGTATTTGCATCAATACCGTTTGATAAAAACTCTCCCCCGTAAACGGTTTGATACGCACGTCTACCTGTAACGTATCACCGGGCTTGACTTGTTTTTTATCTACCTTAATGGCTTCAATATATGCCGTTTTGCGTGCATCTAACACCTTAATTTTAAGATCGATCCGGTTCACACGTACTTTTTGAAACTGGTTGTTCAAGATCATGGCAAATGGCTGGACTATATGGTTGAGAGGAAACCACGATGGATCGAGTTCATAAAAAACGTTTTCAATCACAACGGGTTTTTCGTAACCATCGATCAGCGCTGAAAGTTTTATGTTTACCGATTTTTCCCCTAATCTCCTTTCGGTCGACAACACAGCGCTCTGGGCAGCCATCAGAACAAGGCTTGGCGTTAGCAGTTTATTATCAATGATCTCAAAATCGTAGACAAGGCTCTGTGAACCTTCCACTTCTATACGACAGGGTACCATACGGGATGATTCACCCAAAATACCGGCAATCCCGGCCCTTCTGTCCTGATGTATTCGACCAACGATTTCTCGTGGAGAAGCCATTTTTACAGAATTTGACTGGCTGGTGAGGATGGCATACACATAAGCGGATGCCATGGGGAGGTCTGCTGTCCCTGTTTGCAAAAACGGATGCCCAAAGGCAAGGACGTTATCCCCCTCTACGTACGTCACCGTACCAACAACAGCGGCGCTGAGGTCTCCCTTAACCAGGATAGCAGCCACCGACGCACCTGGAACGAGTTTGTCCTTTTCTGAAAGACTGTCCCCTTTTCCGGAAAGGGGACCTACAGAAACATAGCTTCCCCCTTGTACAGGGTACAGTCCGTAAGTATTGAAAAGGGGCTGCATTTTTTGCAAAACTTCGCCGCTAACACCCGATACTACTAAAGGGGCGAGAATTGGCGTAAGCTTCATATTACCTGAACTCCCCTGTGTTAATTCTTGTGACATCAAGGGAGTAACCTGCGAACCTGGTTCAGTACCGTTTTGCGGGAAAGACGGGAGTTCCCAATCAGCAGAGGTCAGAGAAACATCCTTCTCTTGTGTCGGTATATTGAGCAAGGTGCTTTTCATTTCATTAATCGGAGTAACGCCGGCAATAGCCTCTTTTGCAAAGCTCCATCCATAAGCAACTGCGCCGATTAGACGATTATCAATATACACAGGACTGCCGCTCATTCCGGCGATAATGCCCGATTTTTCCAAGGGGTCACCCGACATCTTGATCAGGATCATATTGCTCTTTGCTTCCCAGTTTCTCAGGATACCCAATACCTCCACATTGAACATCTCGACCCGGTCGCCCGAGAAAACGGTTTTACCATATCCTTTCATGCCGGGCACAATTTCATCGATATTCATGATGTTTTCTGCAGCGCGGCTTAACGTCTTGCTGGACGAAATGAAGACGGAAAAAACTCCCAAAAACACGAAGACATAAGGCAATTGATACGATTTTAATTTCATGCAGAAACTCTACCAATTTAGTAATTTATTGTCAAGGTATAAAAGATGTTGAAATATTGCCCTTTAGCATTTAAACTATCATTGTTATGAATACAACCGTATTTAATCTAAAGGACCAAACGCTTTATTGGAGACACATAGAAGCGGCAGCCCAGGCATTGAGAATGGGTGAACTGGTCGCCTTCCCCACGGAGACGGTGTATGGATTAGGCGCACGGAGAGATGATACAAAAGCCATCGAACAACTCTACGAGGTAAAGAACAGGCCCGAAGAAAAGAGGCTAACTTTGATGATTGCTGATCCCGATGATGTTAAAAAATACGTCGAGCATCTCTCCGATACTGCAAAGAGATTGATGTCTCTCTTCTGGCCAGGCGCACTGGCAATTGTTTTCCCTTTAAAAAACGGTTCAGACATGAGTATTCGACTCCCTGATAATGCTGTGGCAAGGGATTTGATCCGTATGGTAGAACTACCTATCGTAACTACAAGCGCCAATATATCGGGACATCCTCCCGCCACAGATGCGCAACAGGTCTTAATGGATCTTGGAGGAAAGATTCACCTGATCCTTGATGGCGGCTCGACACGGCTTCGTTCATCTTCCACGGTACTCAAAGTAAAGGATGATACCATTGAGATTATTCGTCATGGCATTATCACAGAGAGTATTATCCGAAGTTGTCTTGAAAATAGTCTGGCAAAAGTGTAATCAGACCTTCTTGATATAAAAGGAGGAAATGAAAATATGGGCATGCGGAATTTGTTAATTGTTCACGGTTCAGAAATGACTCGAAACTGTTTGGAATCTTATATCCTGTCTGAATTGGATGACATTGACATTTCTGAGGTTTCTTCATCTCAGAAAGCTATTCAAAAGTGCCAGGAACAAAAGTTTGAATTGGTACTTTGTGGTAAGGAATTACCTGATTTGAATGGACTGGCCCTCTATAAAAAGATACAAACACTGCCAATCAACAAAGAAGTCGCCTTTATTCTCGTAACCTCGACCAATACTGCCGAGAATATAAAAGAAATACGCGAACATGGCATTATCCATTATTTAGTTTTCCCTTTTACTTCAAAAGAACTTCGAGATAAGATTAATTTAGCCTGTGATCCAAGAAGATTGCGTGCATACGAACGAATTCACATACCAGACGCACAGGCTATAATTCATACAGAAGATGCCGAAATTGAAGCAAATATTATTAACATAAGTATGAATGGCGTGGCTTGTAACTTTGTATATTCGAGCGAACATTTGAATCTCCTGGGAAGCGCACACATTACCATAAAATTCCCCGCTGAATATAAGAGCGTTCAGGTACGTAACTTGCCATGTAGACTTTTGCAGTTAAATGTTTTAACTTGGAAACCTGATGGTACCCCAGAACGTGTCCATACAACCTGGGGAATCTTAAGACTTTCTATTCAGGGAAAAAAGATTATGGAACAGTTTTTTGAAGAATCTAAAGAAAGGGCTTAATTAATACGATAATGAAGATCGCATTAGCGTCAGATCATCGAGGTTTTGAGTTTAAGAAGCATGTGGCATCCATGCTTACCCAAATGGGACATACGGTCAAGGATTTTGGCACGACGACAAGCACTGAATCAGTAGATTATCCGGATTACGGATTGAAAGCAGCCAGGTCTGTCGGGTCCGGAGAAAGTGACAGAGGGATTCTGATCTGCGGTACTGGAATTGGGATGTCTCTCGTAGCCAACAAGGTGAATGGCGTTCGGGCCGCAGTATGCCATAATCTTTATACCGTGGAAATGAGCCGAAGACACAATGATTCCAACATCTTGTGTATTGGCGCTGATGTGATAGACGAAGAACTGCTTGAACAAAAGGTTACGCTGTGGCTAGAAACCCCTTTTGAGGGCGGCAGACACGCCCGCCGTGTTGAGAAGATCATGGACGTTGAAGACGACGGCAGCGGGATCTAGTCCAAAGTAATTGTCTGTGCCCCCTTGGGTATTGCAAGCGTAAATATTTTCGGGTCGAGTTTACCATTCACAACGATGTTAGAAAAGGCAAGGCTAAAGGTGGTGTCGTATGCAGGCCAGCGAACATCGATCCTTTGCGGCATCCTGCACTCATTATAAGTTGCATAATTGGTAAACACGGCCTGTAGCCTTATAGAACCATCGGCATTAAACAATTCGCAGCGAAACACCTCACCGTTAACCCTGTCAACCAGCAGATTCCCTTTAAGATTCACATCCTCCTTATCCATTTCCAGCATATGAATCAGCCAATAGGCAGGCCAGGTTTCTAAGGTAGGTTTTTCTCCTTCTAAAATTTCCCTGTAATTGAACAGGCTCGCCATATCTCCCGGAAAGATATTGATGCCAAGCGCCTCGATCTTGTGAAAGGTGTTGCAAGCGCCCGTGTAAACCTTGTTTTCCAGCGGAACAGAGAGCCAGAATTTATTCCCATCAGAAGATATATCAAACATCGTTGTGGCAAACTTAGAACCCATTGCCCGCAAACTCTTTGGGTTTTGGTATAGTATCAATCCGGTACAGCGGACGGGACCTTTGAGGTCTGGAGCAGTGAGTGTCATCGCTATATTTGCGCGAAATGTGGTAAGCCTGGAACCGTTGGAAATGATAGCGTCACGTATTTGCTGTAACGAGAGGTTTTGGGGCTTCCCCTGTATATTCCTTAAAATAGCAGCCGTATCCTCCCAAATCGGTTTCTGCAAGGCCGGTGTTTTATAGGTCGCACAACCAGATGCGAGAATCGCAAATAGAAAGAACCAGAAAATTAAAGCATTTCCCTGTAAAAACTTCTTTTCCCCACTTTCACGAGAACATGTTTTGGAAAGTTTTTTACACACCCCTGTGTCCCCCATTTTGAAGGGGGAAATTAAAGGGGGGTAATCAATAACCCTTTCTCTATCCCTTGCGAAGGCGGGAAAGAGAGGGGTCTTTTTATTGCAGCTATGCCGTACTATGCATATTTTCAACCGTACGTTTGAATTTTGCATTTTATTTCCGAATAATTTCAATCACAGATTCAATAACAACTCTAAGCTTTTCTATTTTCAGGTTACCAATACTATATAAAACACATGGAAAAGGAACAACAACGACATCACCTTTTACAAATTTTGCCATGACTCATCTTCCTCGGATTTTAACCAATCTTTTTTGAGAGACGACTCGCTGGCAATGGCATTAGCAATGCTTTCTTTCATTCTTTTTGTTTTAAGAAAATGAACAAAATCCAGTACCTCATCAAGGAAAGGTTCTGGAACATGTTCAATCTCGCTCATAAGCAACTCTTTTTTACGCATAATTTTACCTCCAAATTAGGATAGGTCATAGAGTTTTTAAGCCATGACATCTGTTTGCTTCTCCATTGAGAAAGCAAAATACGGTGGAGAAATTGGGACAGATATATTGTCAATGCCGCTTTCTCTTTTTATCCCATAGAATTTTGACATCGTAATCAGTAATCAGGCGGTCGTTGGTGATTATAGGAATCTTCTCTATACGAGCCTGTGCCACGAGCATCCGATCAAAAGGGTCTCTATGATGGTACGGTAAGTTGTAAACATGGAGGGCGTGAACTACCTGTATCGGCAGTCCTGAGATATTATTGGCAATCATTTGATCGGGGATAAATTTTTCAGGATTTTCTGGAAGTCTCAGCCTGCCCATTTTTGTTTTAATCGCTATTTCCCAGCAACTTGCTGAACTCAAAAACAAATCATGCCCTTCATCTGCGATGAAATCCCGTATATAGGGGGTCAATCTTTCATCGTCCATCACCCACCACAAAAACACATGGGTATCAAGCAATGCCTTCATTTTCCAAATCCCTTTAAAATGTTTTCCGGCAATGGTTCTATGAAGTTTTGAGTCATAGCAATTCTGCCTTTTGCACTACCAGGCTGTCTTTTGCCTGATGAAGAGGGTATCGGGCTAACACGGGCTATGGGCTTCCCTGCCTTTGCGATTAAAATGTCCTCCCCGCTTTCTACACGCTTAAGTATTGCGGATAGATGTTTTTTTGCCTCATGTATGTTTACCGTATGCATATTGATAAACCTCATTAAACTTATAGTAAAGTAACAGGTTAGTAAGTATTGTTTATTGTAATAGTTCAGCAATTAGTGTGGATGATTTTATTTGCTTAATATCCACTCCCCCGTAAATACCGCCGTTGCCGGGCCTGTCATGTGAACATTCCCGTCCTCTGCCCATTCCAGTTCCAAATCACCTCCTGGCAGATGGGCGAGAATTTTGCGCTCGGTTTTTTTGTTGAGGACACCCGCAACGCATACAGCGGAAGCGCCCGTCCCGCAAGCCAGGGTAACTCCAGAACCGCGTTCCCACGTCTTCATAGTAACCTCTTTTGGATTATGTACCTTGACAAAATGAACATTTATCCGTTCCGGAAATGAATGATGGCGCTCAATTTCAGCACCATAGTGCGGCAGGTCGATTTTATCAAAATTGTCAACAAAGATAACGCAATGCGGATTTCCCATAGAGACACAGGTAATATGAAATGAATTCCCTTTGCTAATAGGTAAAAGTTCGCCCCCTCCCCTAGCCCCTCCCACCAGGGGCGGGGAATACTCACTGTTCCTTTGTATTCCTCCCCCTGTCCCCCTCATTGAGGGGGAGAAAGGGGGAGGGGGGAGGTTTAGGTGGGGGTGAGCTATTACGCTAATAGTTAATATTTCATCAATTACCTGTGTTTCTTTGCCGAGCATGGGAATCTCTGACCGCATGAGCCTGGGCTTTCCCATGTTTACTCTTGCACTGGACACTTTTCCATTCGTTGCAAAAAGCTGGACCGTCTTAACACCTGCAAGGGTTTCTACGGTGAGTGGATTCTTTTGGG
>JAUSDH010000123.1 GCA_030650655.1 Candidatus Brocadiaceae bacterium | reverse complement strand
TTCCACCCTCACCAATTACAGATTGCAGATTTTGAGGTTTGGTGGGTGATTTGCCTGCATACACCTGTTCAGCCGGGAGAATTTTGGCTGAAAACACCGCTAACAAAAGAACGGTTGATATTACTAAAAATCGTAATAGTTCACCACTGAGAACGCGGAGATTGCAGAAAAAACAAGGCAAACATAAAGAAATCTTTGTATTTTCGTTTATTGATCTCCCACAATCTCTGCGATCTTTGCGGTGAACTGAACTGTTATCAAAAATCTTTATCTCCCTCTTCATTGTTGAAGCCCTCCCATTAAGTTGGACTAACAAGATATTGGAAACTACAAATACAAATCAAAATGTAAAAACATCTTTTGGACGCAGATAAACGCAGATTATCAGGATATAAGCTAAATAATCATCTGCGTACATCTGCGAAGATCAGCGTCCTATTTTAATTGAAACATGGCGGCATTCTGTCAGTATTTTTATTCTAATTTCCTCAGACATACCTTTTTCGGCCATCGCCTTTTCAAAAGCCGGGTCAAGCTTGGCACATTCTTTCGCTAACCTACTGCGTTTCCTCCGTTGAAGTTTTTCCTCAACTGCTTCCTGAATTACTTGACTTCGGCTCGGAAAGACCTCTTCCCGTACGAGCCTATCTATGCACTTAACGGTATGCTGATCCAAAGTGATTGCTATTTTTGTTTTGTTCATAAATCCACCTCATAGTATCACTATAATATCATATCTGAGATTAGTTCAAGCATGAAAATTTTACCTATGAAATCCACCTTAGAATAAGTTGAAAGTTGGAAGCTAAATGCTCATAGCGGTCAGCCATCAGCGTGGGGTAGCAAGGGCGACACGGATGGAAAGTGGATCTGTCAACTGTGGAAACCCTCACGTACGTTTTGACGAGGGGGAATTGGAAATAGGGCATGGTTAGGCTCATGAGGCACAGTCAGACGAAAGAGACAGAAACAGATACGTCCTCATGAAAATGGGGATAGGCCAAACCTAAACCACTACGCCAGTTCCCTACTTTACCTTTTTGCTTTTGCCCCTTGCAATCTTATTCGTTTTTAGTTTAATATCACCTCAAAAGGGAAAAGCAATTTCCTAGCATCTATCATCTTTTCACACCAACAGAAAGTGAGTATGCGAAATGAACGACAAAGTGAAAAAGAACATCAGAGTCATCCGCGCCTCGGCAATGAAGATGTCGGAAGGGCCTCTCGTCAACAAATACGCGCATGGTAAGACAGCCGAGACTACGGCGATTAGCAAAGTGACAAAGGACGGCACACTTGCTGATGTTGTTCTTACCGCACTTTATCACATTCCAGCTTTTGACGAGGCGAGTGCGGTCAAGATGGAGCAACTCGTTTCTGCTATGCGGGAAGTTCAAGAAGCATGCGGCTGTAACAAAAAACTTGACACGCGCTACGATTTGTGCAACCGACTTGCCAACCACGGTTGGTTGGACAGAACTGATGACAAACGATGGTTTTTTATCAAGAGCGCTCAAAATAAAATCGCCGGCGGAGGAATGGAGAATGAAAACGGCAGTAACGAAGCTTCTCCGCAATCAGCACCTTCGAGGGAAGGATTCTCATTGCCCCCGCAAAAGACTCCAGAGGCGAATGACCTTCAATCGCCAGAGGACAGAGTTCCCACAACGATCTACCGCATTTTGCGCGACACCGAACTATCACGCCGCATCAAGTATGAGCATGGCTACAAGTGCCAAGTTTGCAACCACACGATTCAACTTCCAGACGGTTCTTATTACGCTGAAGCGCATCATATCAAACCGCTCGGAATCCCTCACAACGGCCCTGACATTAGCGGAAACATCCTTTGTCTCTGTCCAAACCACCATGCGGAATTAGACTATGGCGTAGCCGCCATTTCGCTTTCAGCGCTTCGCCTTATTGATAGTCACGCTATAGACCAAAAATACGTTGAATATCACAACAGCCACATCTACAAACCTCGATCGGGTGGCTCTGGCCGAACTTACGCAAAAAGTGTAGCCGGGAGCATAATTTTGGAGTAATGAGAAGGCATACGCAAAGGACGCATTCGAGACTACGCAACAGGAGAAGAGGAGGGTGAAAAAGAAATTACCTACCTCTGTCAACCTCGGTTTTTTATTCAGGGGTTTTCAGCGGAATCATTATTTAAGATGCAACCCTTCGTATTCTCTTTGTGATGAACCAATCGAATTAAAATAGAGAAGTTGTGTAATAGACGAATCACGACATTCATTAGGTATTTGCGGTAATAATTTTTTCAGCATATCGGTGTTATATTCAACAAGCTAAAATATATAATCATTGTGCTCGGGTTTCAGGTAAGGGTTGATAACAATAATATCGCCATCGTGGAATTCCGTCTCCAGACTGTCGCCTCTTACCTTGAGGGCAAAAAACCCTTTTGAATCAGTTTCTACATATTCCTCATGTCCACCATACTGAAAGTTGGCGCATAACTCTTGCCAATTACGCGCCTGAGCCCATGAAATTAACCGCACACGCTTTACCTCTCCTAGGATTTCTGGTTTTCCATGAGGCGATAGCATGTTGAAATAATAGATGTATCTGAATATAAACCGCGACGCATCCCATCAAAACAATGGCGCGATTGTATCAAAAAGATCTATGAAGAAGATCCTCTATGTTGTCCGAATTGTGGCGGGGAGATTCACCCCATTAGATATTGTGATGTTACAGATAGATTGACTTGTGAAAAGAATGGGAGTTTTTATTGTAATCTCATGTTAGATATCTGCTATCTAACGGGGTGAAGATCATCAGCTTTATTACTGACCAACAGGTAATACGGCTGATACTGAAACACCTCAGCCTTTGGACACAGGCGTCTTCCAGAGACACTCCCAACACTAAATCCTCTCCTAAAGGCCTGAGCTGGTCTATGAATTCTTCGATGGCCTGTCTGCCTTTAACGCACAGGCAGATGTTTGGCCCGGTTATGATGAATTCTGTATTGCGCCAAATTAAACCTTTCCTTATACCCCTCTACAGGACGTAGGGATGGTCTTGCCATTTTTTATCAATTCCTTGTGAAAAATCGGCTAATGTGCCGCATATTACCCATCCTCTTATAATGCCCTTATAATTTCATACCATCCTTTTCACTTTCTCTTTCCTTTGGTGTTCAATATGGCTGATAAATATATTAATCTTGCACTTTTCTTTGTCTTAGCTAAAATAACACCCTAAAAAAAAGCAATTTCCTATCATCGAGCTAGCCAGCGTGATTGCGAAGCATTCACGCGAGGGAGTGGGAGAAGTGCCGCAGGATGCGTAACAAGCTGGTCCGCTGCGCGGCGGCCGGAGCATGAAGGAGGGAAAGATGGGGATGATGATCAATCGGTGTCCCTCGTGTGGTTCCAACGAGGTAACGTGCCAACGCGAGGTGGGCTGTTTCTTCGTGGTGTTCCTCTTCGTCAGCATGGGAATCGGTCTCATCATGTACCCGTTCTTACCCAAGACGTGTACGTGCGAGAAGTGCGGGGCGAAGTGGAAGCCGTAGGAGGAAAGATGCAAGACGCTGGAGCTGCGCACCATGAGATAGCGTAAAGGGGCGCATCTTAAATAATAAACGAAGTATTGGGGTCTGGTCTTTAATCTTGCTACTGAACCCTTTTTTTTCATCAATCTATTCATGGTATAATCCAGTCTAGGATAGTTGGCAAATGGCAAGTTCATAAGACTTTTTAGACAGCCCCAATCAGGGCGGTTAGTTGGTTGTGGCTTCGTTGCGCTGTGTAAATCTGCGAAAATCTGTGTCCTATTTAATGTTAAGGAAATTAAAAATTGCCACACCTTCGGCATCAACCATGGCGATGAGAGGTTCTTCAAATCTGGCTTGTTCCCGGTAATAATCCAACCAACATTCAGGTGACCATGATGTATTGGTTTCCGGTTCTTTGGGTCTTATTCGCCTGTTTTCCCAGAATCCTTCGGGGAATTCAGGGGACACCATACTTAATTATTGAGATTCCTATTTTTCTTTTGAGACCCCTTTGGGCCATGTGTCTGCTTATGGAGTATTCTCCCAAGGACATTTTCAAGCCGAGCTATAAAACTGTCAGTGCCAAGAGGTCTCCCTGTTCGCTCATGACATCGAAACTTTTCGACTTCTTCATCCGATAGACCTCTGGAAAGAAAATCACCCAACTTGCCAAACATCTCAAGCAACGGAGCTACATGCACAAGCCGATCATCTCGCCCAGCAATGTGTGCGTGTGCACTGCTCCATCGGTACTCCTGTGGTTTTTTAACTAACTTTGCTCTCACAGGATTCAGTTCAACATAGCGTGCGGCTAAGTACCGATGGGTTTTATCATAGGCCCATACTTCACTGTCCCCGTGCGTACACCACGGGGACATCAAGTCTATGTATGCCTCATAATCTTCATCGCAGTCGACATGCCGCTTTCGCGGCACCCAGAAACGATGAAAATATTCATGTGCATGTATAGCTATAGGCTTTAGAGTTTATGCAAAAAGCCTATTGTCGTGTCAGTGCGAAGGAGGAACGACTGAAGCAATCTCCTCTTTTCGTGGATTTTGAGAGAAAGATTGCTTCGCTATCACTCGCAATGACAGGCAAGACCGTACTTTTGCGCAGATTCTTTACACCTGCGACTTCGCACCGATAAAGGGTGCAGTTACACTTGAATTTCCGAGCCAGGAGAATGTCTGCAAACGTCGATTTCCTCGCCGAGTAATGTGATGTGGTACTTCTGGAACTACCACACGAGCAATCCTGGACATGGACACTTCTTAACTATTTTAATAACAAAGTCAATAATTAAGTATGGTGTCCCCTGAATTCCCCTGAGGCCGGCTGCTCCCTTGCGATAACGCCGGAGTTTCTCAAGATTGATGAACTCATGGTGCTGGCCGTGAGCGTTGGCGTGCCGGGTTTCGATCATCTCCATTACATGAGCTTCCAGCCTGAACAGGATATAAAACGTTTGCTAATGACCACGGCAGTGGAATCCTGATGGGGCGGCATTATTTCGACCATATCCGGTATGAAAACAGAGGATCAAAAGTGATGCTGTTAAAACAGGCATTCAACAGACACTGATTTATTTTATTTCACCCTTCCATCCCAGCCTGTCCGCTGATACAATAACTCGCTTTAATTAAAGCGATATTTAACATTAGGCGGACAATGACATGATACAAATTAGCAACCTAACCAAATCCTACGGCAAGCAGGTGCTGTATAGCGACGTTACCCTGAGCATCGGCCCGCGCGAAAAAGTTGGCTTTGTTGGGCGTAACGGCAGCGGCAAGTCAACTCTCTTCCGCCTCATCCTGGGGGAAGAGCAGCCCGACAGCGGTATCATCGGTATACCAAAAGGGTACAAAATCGGAACGCTGGAGCAGCACATCAAATTTACCCAGAAAACGGCGCTGGAAGAGGTGGCTACCGCCCTTTCGGAAGACGAAATATACGACCACTGGAAAGCGGAAAAAATACTGTTCGGCCTGGGTTTCACCGAGCCAGACATGGGAAAACATCCAGAGAGTTTTTCCGGCGGTTACCAGATACGGATGAACCTGGCGAAGCTGCTGGTGCAGAACCCCCACATGCTTTTGCTGGACGAACCGACCAATTACCTCGACATCGTCAGCCTTCGCTGGCTCAAGGGTTGGCTCCGATCATTCCAGGGGGAGGTCATCGTCATCACGCACGACCGCGGCTTTATGGACGAAGTAACCACCCACACGATGGGGGTCGTCCGCCGGCAGCTCCGCAAGCTGAAGGGGGACACCATCACCTTTTTCGAGACCCTCGACCATGAGGATGAAATTCACGAAAAGTCCCGCGTCAACCAGGAGAAGCGGATAAAGGAGATCGAAGAGTTTGTGGCGCGTAACATGGCGCGCGCCAGCACGGCCGGTCGCGCCCAATCGCGCCTGAAGTTGCTGGACAAGATGGAGCGTATCGAAAAGCTTGACCATGATGCGATGCTGGCGTTCCGTTTCAATTACGAAAAGTGTCCTGGAAAAGTTGTGATGGAAGCGTGCGACCTATCGTTCTCATACGACGGCAATCCAGATAACGCGCTGTTTAAGGATCTGACATTCGCGGTGGGGGCGCAGGACCGCATCGCCATCATTGGGAAAAACGGTAAGGGGAAATCGACGCTGCTGAACCTTCTCGCTGGCGAGCTAAAACCGCTCACCGGCGGGATGAGCACGCACCCCAGCATAAAAATCGGCCACTTCGGGCAGACGAACATCCAGCGGCTCGACCTTGAATGCAACGTTCTGGAGGAATTGAGCAGTGCGAACCCGTCGCTTAATAACCAGCGCCTCCGCAGTCTCGCCGGCGCGATGATGTTTCCCGGTGACGCGGTGGAAAAGTGCATCAAGGTGCTTTCCGGCGGCGAACGGAGCCGCGTGTTGCTGGGCAAGATATTGGCCAACCCGACGAACCTCCTGCTCCTCGACGAACCGACCAACCACCTCGACATGGAATCGATAGAAGAGCTCACCGAACAGCTCGACGAATACGAAGGGGCGGTCATCATTGTTACGCATAGCGAAATGATCCTGCGTGACATCGCCACCAAGTTGATCGTTTTCAACGGAGAGAATGCGCAGCTTTTTTTGGGGAACTATGACGATTTCCTTGAAAAAATCGGTTGGGATGACGAACCGAAAGCCAAGAAGAAAGAGGACAAGGAAAAGAGGGTTGATGTACCTGATGTTATACCCGCCGGGCAAAAGTCCCAAAAGAAGCGCGAACGCAGCTTTGCATAAATGGGAAAGGTATTGGGGTCGGGTCTTTAATCTTGCTATTGAACCTATTTTTTTCATCGATCTACTCTCTGGTATAATCCAGTCCAGGATAGTCGGTAAATGGCACGTTCATAAGACTATTTAGACAGCCCCAATTAAGGTGGTTATTTGGTTGTGGCTTCTCCACGATGCGTACATCTGCGAAAATCTGCGTCCTATTTTAATACCCGTCCATCAATATCATCTGGAACAGGTATGTTCAATAGCTGTAAAATCGTAGGAAAGATATCCATAATATTAGCCTCATCTACATCGAATTTCATATTGGATAAGAAAATACCTTTGGTAATTTCCGGGTCGAGGGAACAGTGGTCGGCGCTCCAGTTCTTTTTATTATCCTCAAGGAGGTCTTTGGGAATCCCGCCCAGTGATGTCTGCCAGGATACTCGATATCCATTGTTGTTGGCAACGATCAGGTCTGGAACAAGATTCGGATCAAATCCTTTATAAACTTCTTCCCGTTTATAGACACGGCGTACAGGTTTCTGGCCATTTTCAGCGTCTACCCATGCCTCCAATTTTTCCTTAATCTCATCCCGTAATTTATCGTATTGTTTCCCTGGTCGCACAATACCGTAGGCCTCTCGCCCTTTCAAATTAATATAAATATCTCCAAGACCCAGCGCATACGCCTTTGTATTCTCCCAATCCACATTGGGCCAGAACTGTCCGCGTCCAAAGAGATCCTCTAAGGTTTTTTCTTTCGTGTCGCCTTCATTGGTAAGTGTCATGTACTTATTTTTAACCAGCCAGGTATTGTAGTTTACCGCCTTTTTAAAGGAATTGAAGCCGTGATCGGAGCAGACAAATAAAACAGTTTTGTCGTCTAGCTTCTCCATCACCAGTCCCACGATTTCGTCCATCTTTCTGTAACAATTAAAGATAACGTCCTTATATTTTTCAGCCTTTTCTCTGTCATAGGCAGGATGGTCTTCTTCTCTGAACCGCCAGAACATGTGCTGTATTCGGTCGGTAAACTCAAAGAGCTGGATATAAAACCGGGCATCTTGTTTTCCCAAAAAATCTTTCAACATCTCTATTTCTTTGTTTATCGTGAAATTTGTGTCATCCAAAAAGATTTCTTCATCAATCCGTTCCTCGTTCAGCGCCCAGGTATCAATAGCCCAGCCAAGTGTCTTGTATAAACCAATCTTCCTGACCATGTCTCCTGCATAATTATTAGGGTATGAAACAGGAATGGGTGGATGTTCGGGATGAAAATTGATCGGAGACAAATAAAGCTTTAATGGCTCAATAGAGATGACATGGAATCGGGCAATTCCATACATTTTTACAAAAGGATTAAATGAAAATTTCAGGACAAGCCAGTCGCTCCATTCGCCTTCTTTTAAAACCTGTGTTTGGCCAGATGTCTCGATCTTTAATAATCGGATATCTTCATTATTTCCCGGTACCGGTTCAGCGCCCCCTCCCCTTATTCCCTTCCCACCTTGGGCGGGGGAAAAACGTTTCCTTCCCCTGTCCCCCTCACTGAGGGGGAGAAAGGGGGAGGGGGGAGGGTTCGGGTGGGGGTGAACTGTTGCATCTTCTACCCCACCGCCTCCCCCTTGCGAAGGGGGGGATAGAGGAGGGGTCATTTCATTTTGGCCATCTGTGCTCTTATGGACAATTTCCAATGTTAAAGGCAGGTTTATTTCATTAGGAGGTCTCTTGAAAAGTTTATTTCGTGGACCGTAAATAATGGTCTCTATCATATTTCCAGTCCATGTTACCTGGATGACCTTTCCGCCCATTTCTGTATTTTCACGCTGGGCAGTATGCTCGGTGGTATAATATGAAAACGTTCCCATCGTACCGCGAATATCGGGAACTCCCAGCCCTGAAAGGATCTCTCCGTCTTCAATGTGGTCTGGAGGAAAGGTGTTGGGGAATCGTATGACGCGGGTTTTAATTCCGTGTTCTGCCGATAACTCCCAAATCGTCTTTCCCTGCCGGTTATTAATAACTATAGGTTTTTCCTGCGGGAGATAACGGTCGATCAAAAAAAATAATCCCCCGCACACGGCTACTGCACCGCCAATTGAAGATGCCAACAATGTCATCCTTGTACATTGTGTGAAATACAGGCTAAAAAAAATGATAAGAAATAAAATCACCCCTATCGATGGTGCGATGATAACCGATGTCCACTTTCCCCACAACACCTGCTGTTGACTTACAGAGTTCATAGCGAAATCCGGCATATAGGTTTTTGGGTCTCTCTTGAGAAAATCGAAGATTGTGGTTTTGCCAGGATTTTTACCCGTGGCAAAGGAAGCCCAGGAGACGGGTGTTTGCGGCGGATAGGGCGGCACGAGGGGTTTGAAACAACCCGTTTTTTGCAAGCTATCAAGGTTGGGCAGATGTCCTTCATCTATCCACTGTTTTGTCAGATTCATATCGGCGCCGTCAAAGGCCAGAACAACTATCTTTGGAATCTCAGCAGCATATAATTTGTTACTCACCGCAAAGACGCAGAGAACGCAAAGTATTAAGTTAATGATGGACAAACAAGTTTGTCCATGCCACCATTTAATATTAAAACTCCTAAACATTAAGTTAATCATTCCTTTGTGCCCTTTGCGTCCCCCATTTCCATGAGGGCAGGCATTTGCGGTGAATGTTCATAGTAAATATGCCACAGCGAAAATAACTTGTGTAGCCATCATCATCAAGTACATGTGTCTCCATGCGATATGGTTCTCCGAGGTCGTCAATTCCTCTGGTTTCCGTACTAATAAGGCAGCAACATATAAACCCCATGCGGATAAACCGTATCCGGCGATACTCAAGACATAGGGATTTCCCGTTAAAATACCCTGAGATACCCCCCACGGAATGAGGAGAAAGGGAAAGATAAAAAATCCGGCAATCATCCATGCAGCACGTCTCACACCGTACTTGATGGGGAGTGTCATGCAGCCGTTTGCCCTGTCGCCTTTGATATCAGAAAAATCCTTCGTGGAAGTTGCCCCCAACAAAAACAGACCGAAAACCAGGCCGATCAGCCAGGGTTCATATTTGTAAATGGTTTTTACCGTAGACCAGCCGCATACCTTCAGGAGCACGCCGCGTGGTATGGCAATGGTAATATTGGCGACAATACCTAATCGTTTTGTCCGCAACGGTGGCGCTGAATAAAAATACGTCATAACCGTTGCAATGGCCGCCATCGTGAAACACTGCCAGTTTACCAGTCCTGCAAGGATTAACGATATGATAAATAGTGTTGCTGCAATTATCCACGCCTCTTTCATGGTGATTTTACCAGACGGCAGGTAACGGTGCGGTTTGTTGATTTTATCAATCTCCAGATCGTAAATCTGGTTCAGGGCGTTCGATGCCCCATTCAAGAGCGCCGCCATCAGGGAACCTAATGCGATATTGATTACGATTCCTAGGGAAAATTCGCATTTTGGATATGCGCCAAATGCCGAAATCCCGCCAGAAATCATACCAATAGCAGGCGGGTACAGCGTAAATGGCCTTAGAAATTTCAGATAGATTGATATTCTGGACAAGTGTTTTATGACCCTTATAGTATTGACACGAAAATACCCCTCACCCAGAGCATTTCTCACAAGGGGCGAGGGAAGTTTCTCTCCCATGCTGTAGAGACGCATAGCTATGCGTCTCTACAAGAGGGGCTAATAAAATGATAACATGGAAAATGAATAATGAAACTAAAAAAAAGAGATGAGCTATTTACTTTCAAAAAGATTTAAGCTGAAAGTGTTTAAAATGCTTGGCATGAATTTATACGGTTTCCGTATTAGTATCCCACAGGTCTCCAGATTATATAGTATTGATACAAAAACACCCCTCACCCATACCCTCTCCCACAAGGGGCGAGGGAACTTTCCCTCCCTTGACTTCGTCGTGAGCTCAGTCGAACGATGGGAGGGATTAAGGGAGGGTGAAATATTTTCATGCTTTTTTGTTTGCGGCATAGCTGCGTTATGATACTTGCACTTCCATACGGTATGTGATAAAATTCCTTGCATCAATGCAAGGAATTATCCACCGAGCGAAGATCACAATTTTACAATTATTCTGGTTGTATAAGTATCAAACACGTCAGACTGAGTGACTTAGTAAACATCTCAATCTTCTTATTCTGGCAGGTGCTGTAAACGGCCGTGATATATGGATAGAATTACTTACAACTTAAAATTGAATGATGGTAAGGAATATACGTTTGAGGTTGACATTGACAGAAAAGACCGCAGGGAAGAGGGAAACAAAGAGACACACGCCTTCTGGACGAAATTAGACTGTAACCGGTGCAGTAATTGTCCGCTTCCAGTATCAACCTGCAAGTATTGTCCAGCCGCTCTGGATATTGAAGAAATTGCAAAGAAATTCGAGGACATCATTTCCACCGAACGGGCAGATGTGTGGGTACACACAAAAAACCGTTCATACTTTAAAAACTGTGATGTACAAGAGGCATTGAAGTCAATCTTTGGGCTTATCATGGCTTCGGGACATTGTCCGATTCTTTCCCGTCTTAAACCGCTCGCCTACTTTCACCTACCATTTGCCGACCTGGAAGAAACCCTGCATCGACTGGTTGGGACTTATCTTATTAAGCAACGGCTCATTTATAGTGAAGGTAAATCCGAACCTGATTGGGATTTGAGAGGTATTGAAAAACTTTATAGGGAATTAGAAACGGTTAATATTCATTTTATGAATAGGCTTCGGGACGCCTCAGGTAAGGATGCCAGTTCAAACGCCCTATACATATTTGTGACTTTAACAAGCCTCATTGCAATGGATATCAATAGCGCGGTTAAGTCGTTTGACCCTATCGTGAAAAGAGGCTTATAAAACTTCTTAGCTGGCAAGCCAAGTTGCTGGATTTCAAATTTATGATTTTTTCAATTTTACATCGTAATTCGTAAATCACAAATTTAATTGTATAGGAATTTTCATTTTATTTAAGCGGGTTTCGTGTCCATAACCAATACGGTATGGTAAATAGTCTATGGAAGACCTCCCCTTCATCCCCTCCTTGCGAAGGCAATGTCATTGAATTAAGCAAGTGCTCTCTTGTTAGGGATGAATTTGGGTAACTTATACCTTGTAAACCTTCTTTCGTAATGTCTGCCTGGTCTAATCGGCAAAATGTTTTTTGTTATCTTTTCTTTAAGACAAGTTAAAACCACGTTCAAAGATGCTCCTGTGAATAAAGCAATCAATCCTTCCTTTACAAAAAATAATGCCGAAGTTCTATTCTCTTGATACTCGTATTTTCTCCCCTCCGTTTTCTTCTCTATTCTCTCCTGAACATCTTTTTCCCTGGAAATTACAGATTGTAAATTGCTTAAAAATATTGCCGCATGAAATTCCTGTCGTACTGCATGCGGACTTTTTCCACTAAATTGCTCTACTTCAAGCACCGATTTCATCGTCTTGTATTCTTCTTCAACACCCCACCGTAAGGCATAAAGCTCTTGAAATATCGTAACAGGATACACAATGCTATCTATCAATGAGGTCGCTAATAGCTCGTTTTCCCCCGTATCTAAAATGACTTTAACCAACCGAACCTTTAAAGGCATCGCCTCGATTCCTAAATCCAAACACTGTTGAATGACTTTATGCGTTGGATGGAGCGTAACAATCGCTTCCATCTCATTCGATTTCTCAAAAAGCGCTACTTCTTTAAACGCATTCACGGGAAGCCGAATGAGATAATCAGCCCCCTTTTGAACTATCCCAAGCATAAGCCATAAACATTTATAACCCCTGTCAAGTATTACCAGATCACCTTGCCTTACCCTCCCTAAATGGGAAAATGCAAGATGGTTTTCACTGGAATCTGCTGGATTAATACTACTGTCGAGTACCACCTTATTGACCACATCAAACAGCGCTGATACTATCCCAAGCGGTTTCGCATCCGGCTGTTTGTTTGCCCGCCCAAACTCCTTTACTACCTCCTCATTATTCGGAAGCTCCAGCCGGCTTCCATCTACCGCTAATATCCTCCTTATCCCAGAAGTGGATATCGATTGTGCCGTATGATAAAAACTCTCCACCAATGCATTGTTCAGCGATATAAAAACCTCTGGACGTAATTTCTTACGTGCATGCGTAAGTGCACTCGCCGTTATTTCCTTGCCCCTTTCCACTATTGCAAAATACTTCTCTAATTCCCTTTGCAATGAGCTTTTCCCTCGCTGTAAAATAAACAACACAAGGTTCGTAAAATTCAGTTTCCTGTTACGAATAAAGTCGTTTTTGCCTTTCTTGTGCTGTTCAATGAATTCGAGAGAGGATAGTTTGTTTTTCATGGCTTCTATCACTGTTTTGGCATGGTGTTGGCGAAGCGACCCCGATGCCAAATCCATTCATGTTTGATAATTTTCTTAATATTTTCTTCACCTTTTTTCTCCTATGACAAAGTTGTGTTCTATGGTATAATTCGTCTGATTTTACCATATTTTCCCGGTGTTTTCACCGATATTTATTACCTTTTTCCCCTTAATTCAATGACATTGCCTTGCGAAGGAGGGGAAAGAGGGGTGGTTATAAGTTCAAAGTTAAAGGTTACTTATTTTATTTCATACCACTGAGCGCACTCGGACTGCTCGCCAGCTTTTCAATTGCTTCTTTGGTTACCAGTTCTTTCTGATAGAGCTCGATCAGTGCTTGGTCCATGGTCTGCATGCCATATTGTCTCCCTGTCTGCAGAGACGATGGGATTTGCGCAATCTTGTTTTCTCTGATCAGATTTCTTACAGCCGGCGTACCAATCATGATTTCTAACGCAGCAACTCGTCCTTTTCCGTCTTTTCGCTTTAAGAGTTGCTGGGTCAACACTGCCTGGAGAGATTCCGAGAACATCGTGCGCACCTGTTCCTGTTGTTCCGGTGAAAAAACGTCAATTACCCTGTCGACTGTTTTGGGTGCGCTGGATGTATGTAATGTACCGAAGACCAGATGGCCGGTCTCGGCCGCCGTAAGCGCCAGGGATATGGTCTCCAGGTCTCTCATTTCGCCCACCATGATAACATCAGGGTCTTCGCGCAAGGCAGACCGCAGGGCATTGGCAAAACTATGGGTGTGAGGTCCCAACTCCCGTTGGTTAACGAGGCAGCTCTTTGACTGATGGACGAATTCAATGGGGTCTTCGATGGTGAGGATATGACACTTTTCCTCACGGTTGATAAGGTCGATCATTGCCGCCAGAGTCGTTGATTTACCGCAGCCCGTGGGGCCTGTGACAAGGACGAGTCCCTTTTCTTTTTTTGTCAGGTCACTTACGATCTTTGGCATATTGAGCTGTTCCAAAGTGGGGATAACCGTAGGTATTGTTCTGAAAACGATGGATTCTCCTCTGTTTTGCAAAAAGGCATTTACCCTGAACCGCCCGGTATCGCCCAATGCGATGGCAAAATCCAGCTCATGATGTTCTTCATACGTCTTGCGTTGTTGGTCGTTTAAAATGTCATAGAGTATCTTGTGGACATCTTCTTTATTCAACGAAGGGCCGTCAATCTTCCTCATATCTCCATGAATGCGGATCATGGGCGGCTCCCCGGAACTGACGTGAATATCCGAGGCATTCTCTTTTTTAGCGAATGAAAGAAGTTCCATGATATCCATTTATCTTCCTCCGACAACAACGTTTCGTATTCGGACGTGTGGGCCGCCATCGCTGACGCGCAAGGGTGACTGTCCGCCTTTGCCGCACCCACCAAGCCCTCCGTGTATTTCGAGGTCGTTTCCAATGGCGTCGATGTTCATAAGGGTCTCAAACACGTTTCCCGTGAGAACAACGTCCCTGACTTTTTCCTGTATTTTCCCGTTTCGTATCATATAAGCTTCTTCGGCGCTAAAGGTAAACATTTCCATATTCGTCTGTCCACCGAGAGCGCCGATGGCATAAATTCCATTATCTACTTCGGAGAGCATTTTTTCGAAGGGGTAATTGCGGGATTCCATATAGGTATTGGTCATGCGCACAATGGGTGCATGGGCATAGCTTATGGATCGTGCATTGCCCGTGGGTTTTTCATTCATCTTGGCAGCCGTCTCCCTGGAATGGAGGCGATTGTTCAGAATACCGTTTTTAATAAGATAGGTTTTTTGTGTTGGAGTGCCTTCGCTATCGTATTTATTGTATCCTGCTTCACCAACCAGAGAGCCGTCGTCTATAATGGAAAGCTCATCGATCCCAAAGCGCTTGCCAATAACCATGATTTCACGCATCGTGACGTTTTCATATATAAAATCAGCTTCACTGAGATGTCCGAATGCCTCGTGGACAAAAACACCGCAGAGCTTGGGGTCAACAATGACAGTATATTTGCCTCCGGTTACCGGTTTTGCCGTGAGCAGGTCGATTGCTCGTTTGATTACTTCCTCACAGTTTTGCTCCTGATTTTGGACATTGTTAAAGCCTCTCAGATCACCCACGGAATGATAGGCCTGTTGTACATTCATGCCGTCTCGAGCCATTGCCAGGAGTGAAATACCGCAGAAAATAGTTTCCTGCACAATAAAACTTCCATTCGAGTTGGCGAAATATACCGTTCCATGAGAATCTACGTACCGCACATTCGAGGTTTGTATTTGCTTTGAGGAGAGGATCATGTTGTTGTATTTATTACAAATAGCCTGTTTGTCAGTTAACGATATGTCCGCAGGGTCAATATCAACCTTTGTTTTTACGTGGTCGTTTATCGCCGATACCGGTGCAAGCTGGCTTTCTTTCGTGCCAACGAAACGTGCCTGTTCACAGGCCATGTCCACGTATCTGGGAAGATTTTCTATATCGTTAAAGGCAACAAATCCCCAACCGCCTTTAACCAATGCCCTCACACACCCTCCAAAGGAGGTATTTTCGCCGATATTTTCAAGTTCTTTTCCTACGTAAGTAATGCCAGTGCTTACGCCTTCCTGCACTCTTATTTCAACATAGTCTGCTTTTGCCGTTTTCAGGGCATTTTTTATCTGTTTTTCCATGTAGATGATTCCTCAAGTTATTCCTTTTAAGTCCCCCTCCCCCTTTATCCCCCTCCGGAGGGGGATATTCACCCCATCTCCCCCTTTGGAGGGGGACAGGGGGAGGATTTTCAGGGGGTTGTTTTTCCCTGGATTATTTTACACCCCCCTATTGCGGGTTCATGTCTGAAACCTGATACCCCGCAAAAGACTTCAATTTTATTGATGGGTGCGCTCCTCTTCGCCGCTCTAAACGATTGCACGGTCTTTAGCTGGTCTACGATTGAACCGAAACATTCGGCATGTTCACGGCGCGTGCATTATTCAAAGTCCCTGATTCCATTCAAACCTTTCGGTTCAATCTGCAAGATTGAACTAGCTCAAGGGGATCAAACCCGTCAATATTTAAATCTGGTGGATTCGCTCACGCTTAATCCACCCTACACTCCGCGGGTTCAAGTTTGCAACTTGAACCCCACGTTTTACATTGTCACATTGCCACCGATTGCACAGAGCGCTATTATCCACACAAACTCATGGGTTCAGGTTGCAAACCTCAAATCAAGTTTGGGGCAGGCCCTGAACCCAAGGAAGATTTCAGAACGCCTAAACAGACATGACGTATTGTTCTATTGAGTCAACCTTCTTGATAAGCTCATCAGGGCTTTTGTGAGTTTGGATATCCTTTTTGAGTTCTTCTAATTTATATTCGATATCCAGCTTAACCTTTTCTTCCAAAAATGAGCGCTTGAATTCATCAGAAGAAAGCTGATTTTTAAAGTATTTTTCTGCAATATTCATTTTTCACCTTTCCATAATTTTCTAATAGTTTTAGCCTTCCCAATCTCATTTTTAGGAGTTTTCTGTCCCTTTTTAACAAAGCCGTGCGTAAAAATTATCTGCTTATCCGATTCATAAAAATAAAGGCTTCTCGAAATCCTGTTCTCAAAACTTACTCGCAGTTCAAATATGCCGTCATCCAAATGTTTGGACAAATTTTCTTTAGGCTGTATCCCGATGCTTTTTAGTTCTACCAGTTTTTCGATATATGCAAATATTTTAGCGCGTTCCTTGATAAATAAGATATCCAAAAACTCCATCATAGGGACTTTTCCACTAATTTCGGCAAAGTCATAGGTAAATTTCATTTGCTGTCTCCTAACCCGAACGAGTCGGAAGAGTGCCAAAAGTTGGACCGTGTTAAAATCTACCTAAAAGCCTTTATAGAAAGCGGAACACTAGACTTCGCAAAAAATATTTTTGCCGAAAATGTAAAAATTTATCTTTCTGCGGGTTCGGGTTTGTAACCCGAACCCGGGAACGTAAACGCGGGAAGATTATATCAAATTCTTGCTCACGGTGTATGTGACGTACGTCACAATTTTGAAAAAAATTTTATGATTATCACGTTTGCAACGTGAACCCACATATTTAAACCGGTATCGGGCTGACAACGATTCTACTCTCATGATTTGCAGACGACCATACCCAGCCCTCTGGCTTATTTACATACTGCTTGCGTACCAGATTTGCGTGAATGTACTGTATCTTTTGAGATTCTTATCGATGGCATAGCGCCGTCATTTTATCAAAATCAGGGTTCAGGTTGCAAACCCAAAATCAAGTTTGGGGCAGGCTCTGAACCCGCCGGGACATTTATTTAAAGATGGGTGCGCTATCGCTTCACCCATCCTACAGATTGCGTG
>JAUSDH010000120.1 GCA_030650655.1 Candidatus Brocadiaceae bacterium | reverse complement strand
ATTCTACAATTGCCGGCATAGTATCGTATGACATAGTGGGTGTCAAGCGAAAATAGGCAGAATTAGTTATAGCTCTGATACGTTACGCATGCCCTATCAACTCCTCCTTCATGTATATCTTGTATAACTGGCTGTAAAGACCGCCTAGTCGCAACAACTCTTCGTGACTGCCTTCTTCCACCTTCTCGCCCTTGTTTAACACAATAATCTTATCACAATGGAGAATTGTGGACAATCGATGGGCAATGATGATAGATGTCCTGCCTTGTGTAACTTTTTGAATGGCATTCTGTATTAAAACCTCTGAGATGGGATCCATGCTGGAGGTTGCCTCGTCAAGGATTAACACCCGTGGGTCATAAATAATGATCCTTGAAAGTGAAATGAATTGCCGTTCACCCACAGAGAGATTTGCGCCCCGCTCGGCAATCTCCATATCGAGCCCACCGGGCATGCGGTCTATAAATGGCATTAATCCCAAGGATTCGATGGTTTCCAATAGGTGCACGTCAGATAGCGGATTGAAGAGGGTAATATTGTCCCGTAATGTGCCTGCAAACAAGAACACATCCTGACTGACCAATCCGATGACGTAGCGTAATCCCCTCTTCTCCATTTTCTGAATGTCCATCTGGTCAAGCCAGATCGTACCCTTCTGGATTTCATAGAGGCGTGTCAGTACACTTGCAATCGAAGTCTTTCCACTGCCAGTCACACCCACCAATGCGGCGGATTGCCCCGGCTCTATCTGAAAAGAGATGTCTTTTAGTACATAATCACTGCCATTATAAGCAAACCAGACATTTTCAAATTTTATTGCGCCTTTAAAATCTTTTACAGAAACTTCTTTTGCTGGATTAAGGATTATGTAATCGACCTCTGGTTGTTCTTTCATAAGCCCAAATACCCGCTCCGACGATGCCATTGCGCTTTGTAAAATATTGTATTTTTCCACAATATCGCGAATGGGGTCAAACAAATCGTGAACATACGTCAGAAATGCCACCAAAACACCCAGGGTGAGAAAACCGTGCATGTACCTTATTGCGCCATACCAGAGCACCAAACCAATTGCCAATGCGCTTACCATATTAATCGCCGGCTGGAATACGGCAAAATAACGGATATATTTGACCTGCTCTTTCAAGTAGTCGTCATTAATCTCGTCAAATTTATCATAATTCTTTTTCTCCCGATTAAAAAGTTGGATAATCTTCATGCCGGTGATGTTTTCATTTAGATAAACGTTGATACATGCCAGCTTGCGCCGTATCTCCCGAAACGAGTTCTTCATGCGGTTACCGAACCAGAGCGCAATCACTACAATAATCGGAAAGACCGAAAGGGTGATAAGGGCAAGCTTCACGTTTAATATGAACATGGCCACGAATATCCCAACGATGATGAAGATGTCACCGATTACCACAATGACACCGGCTGAAAAGAGTTCTCCAATAGCCGCAATATCATTGGTCAGGCGTGTTAAAATCCTCCCCACTGGATTTTTATCAAAAAAAGATAAAGGGAGCGACTGGACGTGATTGAAAAGCGCCATGCGCATGTCCAGCATCACCTTTTGCCCGATGACCTGGATATTATAACTCTGTGCCATTACCAGTAATAACCGTAATGTTTGTATACCAAGGAGCGCAAATGCTATTTTATATATCACTTGCTTATCCCCCTTGTTGACTCCATGATCAATAGCGTATCCAAAGAGATAGGGACACAGCAAAAACAAAACGGTGGTGATGAGCACCATAAAGATGGACAACAGGCCTGATGCCTTATAGCGAAGGACATAAGACAGCAGTTTTCTTATAACCGTCGTATCGTATGGCTTGCCCGATAAAACGTCTTCACTGAAAAATTCTTCTTTTTCCATATTGCATTATTAGCGACTTCACCGCAGAGACGCAGAGAACGCTGAGAAGATTTATTCTTCGAAACCTATGACCAACCTTTTTATTCCTTGTTTTAGAACGGGAACATTGAAATTAATAAGTAGCCCTACCTTCCATCCACCAAGTTTCATGTAAGTCAAAAGTTGGGCTTCATGTATAGAAATAATAGCATCAACTGCTTTTACTTCCAATACAACCGTATCATCAACTAGCAAGTCAAGACGGTACCCACATTCAAGTTTCACTCCTTTATACTCCAATGGTAATGGTCGCTGCCGCTCAAATGAAATCTTTTGCAATGTTAGTTCCTTGCACAGACACTCCTCATAAGCAGATTCTAACAAACCAGGCCCAAGGGTGCGGTGCACTTCAATTGCAGCCCCTATTATTTGCTTGAGTTAATTCATTTATATTCATTCTTTGCGTCCTTTGCGTCTCTGCGGTGCATCTTTCGTATTTGAATAAATACCTATCATTATAATGTAAAACTTCACTAGCCCAGCTTTTCTTCCAGCACTTCTTTCGTATACAAAGATGTATACAATCCATTGATTTTGATAAGCTGTTCGTGTGTGCCTTTTTCAACGATCATACCATCTTGCATAACCACAATCATATCAAAGTCTCTAACTGCAGGAAGCCGATGGGTTACAACCAGCAAAGTTCTATCTGGAAATTTCTTTAATACATTCCTAATGATAGTTTGTTCTACTCGCGCGTCTACAGCAGAAAGGCAATCATCCAGGATAAAAATGTTTGGATTAATAGCCAGTGCCCGTGCAATGGTAATCCTCTGCTTTTGCCCACCCGACAGGTTGATCCCCCGTTCACCCAGATAACTTTCATACTGGTATGGAAGTTCCTGAATTTCCGATTCAATTGCAGCCATACGAGCAAGTTCCCCGACGTAGTTGCCGCCGTTTGTTGTTTCTACTCCAAATAACAAGTTATCTGTTATCCTCTCTGAAAACAAGAACGTATCCTGTGGGACATATCCGATGTGCCTCCTTAAAATCTTGATGTCTATCGTATTAATATCAACACCGTCTATAAAGAGACTCCGGTCGCTTACAGGAATTATGCGGGAAAGCATACTTGCCAACGTCGATTTGCCGCTTCCTATCGGACCTACAATGGCGACACGTTGTCCTGCAATAATTTTTAGGTTTATACCTTTTAATACCCATGCCTTTTGGTTATCATACCGAAAATTTATGTCTCTGAATTCGATCTCGCCCTTAGGAATAAATTGCCGTGTCGTGTCAATCTTTGAGACGATCTCAGACCTTTCATCCATCACCTCGTCGATCCGCTTCATGGAGGCATTGCCACGCTGCAAGAGGGATAAACACCAGCCAATGGCAGTCATAGGCCAGACCATCATTGAGATATACCGCTGAAAGGCAACCAAAGTACCCAGGGTAATAGCGCCCTCGATCACCATCTTCCCACCCATGAAAAGCAATAGAATAACCCCCATATAAGTAATATACTCGAACACCGGGCCCAGGAGTGATTGTGGGATGGCAAGTTTAAGATTTTTCTTCATAAAATCCTTACACAAATCTCTCAGTAACCGTTCTTCTTGTCGGGACATGTTAAAGGACTTTACAATACGGATGCCTGACGTATTTTCCTGTACCTTTTCGCTGATCCTCGAAAATTGTTCCTGAACGTCGCGGAACCGCTTATCAATAACATCCTTGATTTTATAAGCAATATAAGGTGTTAGCGGCATCAACAGGAATGTATACAAGGACAGCTTTGGGGATAGATAGATAATGATTGGAGGCACCACAAAAAAGTAAAATATGGCATCCAATCCTATCAATAACCCGGGCCCAACAGCCATACGGACAGCGCCAATATCATTTGTGGCCCGTGACATGAGGTCGCCTGTCCTGTATTTCTGAAAGAATTTCTGGGAGAGAGTCTCAATATGCCCAAAGAAGGCCATGCGGAGGTCATAATCGCATCGAAATGACGTCCCGATAAAATGTATCCGCCAAAGATATCGACAGACACCCTGAGACAAACTCACCAGGATAAAAAGACCGGAGAGGACTGCAATCTTCGAGAGATTCACCTCAGTTGAAAAAACATCTATTGCCTTTTTAATAATGAGCGGAGGGAAGATATTGATGATATCTACGGCAATCAGCGACAAAGTACCGATAATGAAGTACCGCTTATACCTCTTGATAAAAACCCTGTAGACAATACTTTTTTCCCAAAACTCCCTTAACTTTTTAAATCCCATCATTATTTTTTCAATAATTATCTCTGTATTTTTATGAATTTGCTTATGCAATAGTAATCTAACAAAAAAGCTAATTTATCACATTTATCTGATAATGTATAAAAAATTACATAAATCCTATCAATTTAGTATTTTGAAAATTTTATTAGGATTTAAACCCCACACCTGACCTCTCCCACAGGAGGAGAGATATTCTTCCCTCCCTTGATGGAAGGGATTGAGGGAGGGTGTATATTTTCACATTACTACCCTTTATAAACAAATGGTTCATGGGTAATAATAACAAGGCTTAAAATAGCAGTTTTCAAAAAACTAAACTATTACCATAAATTTATACTATTTAAAATATTGACTTTGGGAGTCAGTGGGAAGGATAACGTGTACCTCTCCGCATTCCAGCAAGGCAGGAAAGGGGCGGGAATACACGTGTAACGCCGAAACCATGCCGAACGGTTTTTGAAGGACTTATAAGGTTTCGTATAAAGACGGAAAACAAGTGGGGGGAGTAAAAACACAAAAAACGGACTATCATAAAAATTAACAGTCCGTTCTTGTGTGCTCTCCCAATCGAGCGACACCTTCTTGGCAACTTAAGTGTTGAATCGTGTATTATTACCTTTTAATCCTGACAATACAGGTTGTTTCCAAAAGACCATTGATTCTCCTTTAGGTAATTATTTAATTTTTACTAATATGGATTTCTTTAAATTACCTGTTTTAAAAATGATCCTTGCTTTTCCTATCTTATCTTTGGCTGTAATCGTAAATTTAGCCTGACCATTTGCATCTGTAACTTCACTTGCAGACGAAATTGAAATACGTCTGCTTCCAGCCTTGCCGATAGTCGCCGTTACTGTATTACCTTCTGGTACGCAATTATCGCCTTCCAGCGTAATAGTCACTTCACTACTTTGTCCTCTCTTGAGTTTTAGTATATGTGGGAATATTGTTATTTTCTCAGCCTCACAAATGGGTTGTAATTCAAAGTTTAGTGTTTCAGAACAATCGGTTTCGCTAAGGCTAGTAGATTTTGTTTGTGATAGATAGCCGTTTGCTGAAGCAGTAAGCGTATAAACAATTTCCCAACATACAGAATAACCTTCTGGATCGTCCCATAAATAAGAACCGTCCGCTTCTGTAAAGACCGTTATATTTTCACCACTAATTGTGGCACTTTTAATACTATTTCCAGTTGTTGCATCTGTTACGCTCCCAGTTACATAACATCCAGGACAATCCATATGAATTAAGGTTCTAAAAGACTTTTCATTTCCATATGATATACCTACGCTGTTTTGCGCTGTTATCCTATAAAAGAAAGTATAAGGTGATCCAGTTCTAATTGGCAAATCAGTCATACTTAAATTAATACCTACTGATGTATCTGTTGATTCGCTTACCGTTTGTGTGGATGTTACGTAATTGTATATACTACTGGTCGTTCCATACTCAAACCAAGCCGTTGTTGTTAATCCATGAGCATTGACCGTTCCAGTCAATGTTACACTGGAATTTGAATAATCGTAATTTGCTTCCCCTGTTACCACCGTAGGTGCTTGTGGTGTAGGTATGGGTGTTGGTGTGGGTGTCGGTGCAAAGTCTGGAATTGGCGAAGGTGTCGGTATTTCCTGTGTAAATGCTGAATTTAAGCAAACACTGAGAATTCCGAATACCACTATGAAACAATACGCTATACTTTGCATGTTTTCTATCTCCTTTAAAGACTCACGGCGAATATTAGGATGTAGAATTTTATTATTTTACTTTTACGATTAAGGTTTTCTTGAGGCTGTCTGCATTGAACGTCACCTTTGCATTGCCGATTTTGTTTTTTGCTGTAATCGTAAATTTAGCCTGACCGTTTGCATCTGTAACTTCACTTGCAGAGGAGATTGAAATACGTCTGCTTCCAGCCTTGCCAATTGTCGCCGTAACCGTTTTGCCTTCTGGTATGCAATTATCACCTTTTACTGTTACGGTTACGTCACCGCTCTGTCCTCTTTGCAGAATCAGCCTTTTTGGAGATGCCGTCATGGATACGGCATTGCATGTAGTAAAAACTTCTTCGTTTCCATATGAATAGCAAGGTGTAAAGCCTGGAATAATCTCATACCTGTGTTTATATATTCTGTAATAATAAGTCGTCCTAGCAAATAACCCATTCACCCTTACGCTTTTCCGACCGGCTACTACCTCGATACCTATACCGTTGGTACCGTAGGCATATGATCCACTAGAAGTGCCATATTCAAAACCCAGGCTACCTCTAAAGGAAAACTCCCCACCAATCAATCCGTTTAAAGTCGCCGAATCCAATGTCACGTCTGTCGCTTTGTATGTTTCCAAAATAATACCTTCATCGCATGGTGCAGGTGTAGAGATCGGTGTCAGGTCAGGTGTTGGCGTGGGTGTTGCAGATGCGTCTAGCGTGGTAAAGGACTTTGTTTCTCCATAATACACAAAGTCCTTGTCCACCCCCGCCATCCTATAGAAATAAGTGGTTGCAGGTGAAAGACCGCTAAGGTTTGCATAATAACCATCGGTGAAAGGATAACTATCAGCTTCTGCTTCATAAAAATACTCTCCGCTAATCGTATCGTATTCAAACCATCTGCTCGGTGAATAAGCGTAGCATCTTCCATTTAGCGTAGCTGAGTTGGATGTTATATTTGTCGCATCATCAGTGATTGAAGTACTTGATGAAAAACTTGGCATTTTTAGAACAACCTCTTTTTCACTTCCATACGATGTGCCTGCGCTGTTTTGCGCTGCAATTCTGTAATAAATACTTTCACCACCGTATCTATTAGATAATCCACTTATATCAAAGCGTACCCTTTGAGTGGTTGTTCCGTTTAAACTTTGTGTTGAAGATGTATTGTCGTAAGAACTGCTATTCGTACCGTATTCAGCCCATACCGTTGTTAACAAACCATTGGGATTGACTGTGCCATACAGGGCTACTGTGTTTTCATCAAGATACGTACCCCCCTTACCTGTTATCACTGTGGGTGCTTGCAGTGTCGGTGTGACCGTTGGCGTTTGTGCAAACATCAAATCGGAGCATCCAAGAATCCCACATACCACAATCAAACAATACGCTATGCTTTGCATGTTTTCTATCTCCTTTAATGACTCACGGCGAATATTAGGATGCAGAATTTTATTATTTTACTTTTATGATTAAGGTTTTCTTAAGGCTGTCTGCATTGAACGTCACCCTTGCATTGCCGATTTTGTTTTTTGCTGTAATCTTAAATTTAGCCTGACCGTTTGCATCTGTAACTTCACTTGCAGACGAAATTGATATGCGTCTCTTACCAGCCTTGCCGATAGTTGCCGTAACCGTTTTACCTTCTGGTACGCAATTATCGCCTTCTAGTGTGATAGTCACTTCACTACTTTGTTCTCTCTCGAGCTTTAGTATACGTGGGAATATTGTTATTTTCTCAGCCACACAAATGGGTTGTAATTCAAAATTTAATGTTCCTTCCTGTTGAGGATCTATCTCAATAGACTGAGATTGTGATATATAACCGTCTGCCGAAGCAGTAAGGGTATAAGAACCTCCACAGCACATGATCTCTTCTTGATCAAACCAGCTGTAAAAACCACTTGCATCTGTAGACGACATTCCCATCCCACCCACAACCATAGCGCTTTCAATACCCTCTCCAGTTATTGCATCAGTTACCTTACCAGATGCAGAATGGCAACTAGACTCCGAAGTTGAAGATATCCTTGGTGTAGTTTCGGTCGTTGTGGAGGTTGTTGGTAGTGTGACAAAAGATCTCTCACGCCCATACAATAGCTCATACTGACTCTGTGCTGCAATTCTATAATAATACGACGTATGAGGAGACAGTCCACTTACGCCAACACTTATTTCTGTAACGACTCCACTGGTCACATTTTGTGTTGTAGATGTACCACTATACAAACCGCTGGCTGTTCCATATTGGAACCACACTATCATCGGAGAACTGGGGCTGGAAAAAGAATCATAAGCCTTTCCATTTAGTGTCGCCGAATCTGATGTTATGTCGGTTGCACTACATGTTTCAGCATCTGATGGCGCTGGCGCAGCTGTTACGTTTAAACCAAAACCAAGAATTCCACTTACCACAATCAAACAATACGCTATTTTTGGGAAGAGCATGATTCCATCTCCTATATAAAACTCCCTTTTAATTAAAGGCATTGTGATATATTGACATATCAGAGATGTATTTCAACAAAATTCTCAAACCCTACTTACGCCAAACTAAAGTATAAAAACCATAGAAACTGACGTAAACGAATAGAAAGTTAATTTTCTTGAAAGGCTTGTAAATACTGATAGAATAAATTAGATTATTCGCTCCTCACAGAATGACAAACACTGTCATGCTGAACGAAGTGAAGCATCTCGGCGCGGGACGGTTTGAAATTCCTGTACATTAAAGTAGATACCAATTTTTGAGGTTTTTGTTGATATGGAAAAGAGTGTCTTGAGAGAAACAGTCTATGCATTTAATAATAACGATATCGTTGCCACGTATGATTTCGATATGGATGTGTGGCATCCAAATCGCGCAAAAATGGCATCAATAGTATGCGAGATATTACCCTTTAATAAAGATGGAAACTTAAAATTCCTGGACTTAGGCGTTGGAACGGGATACCTGTCTCGCAGGATCATCGAGGCATTTCCCAATGCAACGATTACCGCCATAGACGCCGCAGAACTTATGATAGAAAAGGCAAAAATAAGGCTTCAAGATCGTCTCAAACAGGTCACTTTCAAACTCTCCACTTTCCAGGAACTGCCGGACAAAGAAAATACGCTTTCGAATCTTGATGGTGTAATCTCCTCCTTTGCCCTCCACCATTTATACAGGGAAGAAAAACTGACACTCTTTAAATATATCCACTCGATATTGAAACCCAATGGCTGGTTTTTAAATTGTGACATTTTCAAGACCTCCGATGCCGTGCTTGAGGCCAGATTCCGATATCTACACCACCTGGGAATACAACAGAGGATAAAAAGAATTAAGGATCAAGAGAAACCCCTTGACCTAATCTCATCTGAACTGGCAGAAAAAGAGAAAAAGGATGGCGATCATCCTTTATTCCTTACGGACGACCTCCAAGTCCTTACAGAGGCTGGATTCCGGACAGCAGAGTGTTTCTGGAAGGAATACCGGGAAGCGGTGTATGGTGGGGTAAAATGATTCGCCTGGACAATGTAAGCCTTGCTTTTGGCAGTAGAGCCATCTTAGACAACATTTCTTTACAGATCAGAAGGAATGACCGGATCGGCTTAATTGGCCCCAACGGCACAGGTAAATCCACCCTCTTCAAACTTATTTGCCGCTTAACCGAACCCAGTGAAGGCGATCTTGTTTTTGCCAAAGATGCCAGTATTGGATACCTCCCCCAGGAAGGTTTTGTCTTTAAGAAAAAAACCGTCTTTGAGGAAGCCAGTTCGGCTTTTGATGATATACTCCACCTGAAAAGCCAGATTGATAAAATTCATACACAATTAGAAAATCCCTCTATATCTATGCAGGAAGAAGACCATCAGTTGCTCCTGGACCAATACGCACACCTGCAACATCAATTTGAAGTTGTCAATGGCGCCAAGGTCGATAAAGAGACGGGCAAGGTTTTGAAAGGGATGGGATTTAAAGAATCGGATTTTGGAAGGAACATCGATACGTTCAGCGGCGGATGGCAAATGCGAGTCGCCCTTTCCAGACTGTTACTCCAGGATCCCAACCTCCTCCTCCTGGATGAACCAACAAACCACCTGGATATCGATTCTATCCTTTGGTTAGAAGATTACCTCAGAGGGTATAAAGGCGGACTTATTATCATTTCACACGATCGGACATTTCTCGACCGGAACATTACCAAGGTTTGGGAAGTAGAAAAGGGAAAGATTTATGAGTACTATGGCAATTATTCCTTTTATGAGGCCGAAAAAGAAAACCGGGCAGATATGCAAACGTCACGCTATGTCAATCAGCAGAAAAAAATTAAAGAAGTGGAACGCTTTATAGAACGGTTCCGGGCAAAGAATACAAAGGCCTCGCAGGTGCAGAGCCGAATCCTCATGCTCGGAAAGATGGAAAAGGAAGAATTGCCTGAAAATACCACAAAACAGGTTAAATTCAAATTCCGCGCATCAAAACAAAGCGGCGTAACCGTACTGGATGTAAAAGACGTTTCGCATGAATACGACGGACGTTTGATCTTTCACGATATTTGCCTTTCCATAGAACGGGGAGAAAGAGTTGCACTCGTAGGACAAAACGGGTCGGGAAAGTCCACGTTATCGCGCATCATAGCCGGTCTGGAACAGCCGCACTCAGGCACTATCAAGATGGGGCACAATGTCCTTTTTGATTATTTTGCCCAGGAGCATGCTGAAAAATTAAATAGCGGCAATACGTTATTGCAGGAAGTCGAATCGGTCGCTCCATTTTCCATGATTCCTCAAGTCAGACACATATTAGGGGCCTTTCTGTTTTCTGGTGATGATGCCTTCAAGACCGTCCGCGTCCTGAGCGGCGGCGAGAAGTCGCGTCTGTCCCTTGCCAAAATGCTTCTAAAGCCCACTAATTTTTTAATCCTTGACGAACCCACAAACCATATTGATATTACCACCAAGCGGATTCTCAAGGATGCCTTATTGGAATATACAGGAAGTGTGTTGATCGTATCTCACGATAGAGATTTTCTGGATGGCCTGGTCTCCAAAGTTTATGAACTGCGAAATGGTAACATCCACGTCCACTTGGGCAGTTTTGGAGATTTTCTTGAAATGAAGGCAGCAACTTTACACGGAGATACCGCAGAAGTCAAAACGAATAGACCGTCACTCCCGAAACAGGAAGAGGGCAGTTCACAGAAGCAACAATATTTGCTAAAAAAAGAACTGAATGCTAGGAGACGCAAGCTTGCAAAAGAAATTCAAAATATCGAGGCAAAGATCGCATTATTGGAAACTCAAAAGAAGGAACTGGATCATATCCTTTTGGATCCCACGCTTTATAATAACAGAGAAAAGTCTGTCGAAATCAACAAGCAGCACAAAACTATTATTCAGGAATTGAGCACTCTTTATAGTGGGTGGGATACCATCCACGCTGAATTGGAATCCATAAACGACAACTAATTCGATCTTGTGTAAGGATCGTTGGCAAATTGAACTGTATTTTTTGACAGGATGAACACGATTTACAGGAGCATAGGACATGATGAAACATATACGTGAATGGTTAAAAAAGTATAAACAGAAAAAAGGATCAATCGAATGGAATGCGCTTGGTCTTGCAACTCTCTTCATTGTTATGTGGGGTGCTCATTCTATTTTTTCTGGTTGTGCCTCAACTGGTCCCGAAAAAAAACAAAAGGCGGTATCGAGCATTGAAGAATTCCACAAAGAACTGTCAAAGAATCTAAATCAGATAACTGAAACACTTGCGGCACTGAACCAGGTTACAAAAACCGGAGAAGGAGATCTTTACAAGCCTTATAAAAATTTTGTAAAACAACTAAACCGTACGACAGAAAACTCACGCAATATGAGCAAACATGCCGAAGATATGGCCATAAAAGGGAGACAATATTTCGATACATGGGAGACAGAGTTATTAGACATCATAAATTCAGAATTGCGCTCAAAGGGAGAGGAACGGCGCGGGGAACTAAGCAAGACCTTTAGCCGTATCACAAACCTGGCACAAGAAGTCCAGATTACGTATCAACCTTTCATTGTTGATCTGACAGATATAAAAACAGCACTTGGCAATGACCTTACCACAACAGGACTTGTATCACTAAAACCCTATATTACAAAGGCAAACAAAAATGCAAAAATAGTCATGGTAAAACTTCAAGAATTAGCCGATGAGGTTGATCGTGTCACAAATGCCTTATCATCCAGAGTGGGACTATGATACTGCTATACAGAAAAACTTGCCAAAAAAAGAAGATATTACACAGGAAACATTCATGAGCAGAAGGCTCACAAAAGAAGGAACTGGATCATATCCTTTTAGATCCTACACAGAAAAGTCTGTCGAAATCAACAAGCAGCACAAAACTATTATTCAGGAATTGAGCACCCTTTATAGTGGGTGGGATACCATCCACGCAGAGTTGGGATCCATAAACGACAACTAATTCGATCTTGTGTAAGGATCGTTGGCAACTTGAACTGTATTTTTTTCGACAGGATGAACGGGATTTACAGTATCTTGTGGCCTCGTGTTTTCCTTTGCCATTATCCAGTCTATCCGGTCAATCCTGTCTCTCTATCTTATTTCCCATTACGCGGTAGCTGTATAAACCAGCACTTCTTTTTCCAATCGGTCTTGTAATCGATCCTTTTCTACCTCTAAATCATAGCGGGCCTGC
>JAUSDH010000108.1 GCA_030650655.1 Candidatus Brocadiaceae bacterium | reverse complement strand
TCACTATATTCATGCCCATTGGTTTGAAAGTTATAACTCCACCATCGTCACGCTGATTTTTCTCGCCGTGAGTTTTATTATTATACATGCCGCAAGCGGCGGTATTATGCTGGTTCATGGTTTCATTACCTCGGAATTGGGCCAGAAACTTATTTATGATTTGCGGAATCAACTCTATGATCACATTCAGCGGCTTCCCCTCACCTACTTTGAAAATAATAAAACCGGCGACATTATGAGCCGTCTTATGAATGACGTCAATTCACTCGAGCAGGCAATTGTTGGCCCAATTATTACCTTTATTACCGACATGTTCAAATTTAGCTGGATAATCTATTTTTGCATAAAGCTCGACTGGCAGCTTACCTGTATTGCACTCGTAGTTTGTCCCTTTATTTCCCTCTGCACCTATAACTTTGGCAAAAGGATCAGAAGAGTCTTTCGCTCATTGAGGGACAAGACAGGAGAACTTAATTCCCTGATTCAGGATAATATCTCAGGCATTAAGGTTATCGCGGGATTCGCAAAAGAAGCTGAAGAATTGGAACGGTTTCAAAAGAAGAACTACGAAAACTATAGCCTCTACGTTCGGATATTACAACTGGTTTCTACCTTACGACCCGTTGTCGACTTTACTACCGAAATTGGGGCTGTAGTCGTTATCTGTTTAGGTGGATATAAGGTTTTGCAGGGACAACTTTCCGCCGGTACCTTTGTGATATTCTTCCCGTATCTCCAGATGATGTATGGCCCCATTACAGGCTTAACCCGCTTTTACAACCAGGTACAGCGTGCCATTGCTTCAACCGAGCGAGTCTTTGAGATATTAGATACACCAAGCGATTTAAAGGACACTCTCCATGCCATTGAGTTACCACCTGTACATGGAACTGTGGAATTCCGGCATGTCAACTTCATGTATAACCTGGGCATAGAAGTCCTAACGGACATTAACATAACTGCACGGCCAGGCCAGATGATTGCCCTGGTTGGTCCCAGCGGCAGTGGCAAGACCACCCTCACAAAACTAATCCCCCGATTTTATGACCCCACAAAAGGGGATATCTATATTGACGGTTATAATATCAAACATGTCAAACTCCACTCCCTCCGTATGCAAATGGCTATGGTACTCCAGGAACCCTTTCTCTTCAATGACACTATAAAGGTAAACATTGCTTATGCCCGATCTAACGCATCGGATAAAGAAATTGAAAACGCCGCCCATGCTGCCAATGCGCATGATTTTATCGCAACGTTGCCGAACGGATATGATTCAATAATAGGAGAACGCGGGGTAAAGCTCTCAGGAGGGCAGAAACAACGTATTGCTATTGCCCGTGCTATCCTTGCCAATCCACGCATCCTCATCCTGGATGAAGCCACCTCATCTGTGGACACAGAGACAGAACAACTCATCCAGAACGCCGTTTACCGGCTGGTGAAAGACCGCACCACCTTCGTTATCGCACATCGGCTGTCGACCATATTACATGCGGATTTGATCGTGGTGCTGGATAAGGGGCGAATCGTTGAAACGGGACTCCATCATGAACTTCTTGCAAATGGAGGGCTGTATAAAAAACTATTTGAGATGCAGTTCAATACTCAAGAAAAAACGAAACCAGAAATCCTTGGAACAGAGATTGAAAAGACAGAAGTCGCTGTTGCACAAGAACAAATTATTGATTTGAATGAGTCGACACAGCATACCCGGTGGTCATGAAAAACAAACATGCAATTGCGTAGCCTGAGGTTTAAGGAATTTTTAATTAGGCCGCCTTTGGCAGCACCTTTTAAGCTCCCCTTATTGGTAGGACAAGCGTCCCCGCTTGTCATCATAATGTCAGGCGAGAACGCCTGACCTAGTGCGCCTGAGAGTGCGCAATGCCAGAGGGGTGAAAGTCCCCTTCAGGTAAAACGCTTTCCAAACCTGTAACCGACCGTAACTGCGTCATCGTGAGATGAGGTGGGGAGCAACGGGAGATGAAAAGCTAGTCCGTAGGATAACAAACTCGATTCGGCCTGTTGTAACGGTGAGCCTGCTAGGGAATGGCGAAGCCCAGACCTTTGAGAGAAAAAAAAAGAAGGAAGCCTATCAAGCTGAGGGGTAGCGTGGAAAAGCGATGAATAGGGAGCAACGGGTGGTTGGAGACGGAATGGCAGGAAGGCAATGTGCATGAATCAGGGATACCTGATAGAGAGAGTGACTGTATCAGGAGTCAGAGCCTCCATAGGAGCAGTGAGACATCGTAATGGATGTGGAGCAAAGGGAGGCAGGAAGGTGGATGAGTGAAGACT
>JAUSDH010000107.1 GCA_030650655.1 Candidatus Brocadiaceae bacterium | reverse complement strand
ATTCCCCTCTTGGGAGGGGTTAGGGGTGGGTTCCTTTCCCCGTTTTCACGAGGACAAGGGTCGTGAATTCTCAGTGAATATTTCACGATTTACCGCCTTACCCACCCCTAAATCCTCTCCCAAGAGGGGACTTTCTAACTTGAGTAATTACAATCACTGAATATTTTCCATGAAATATATAGATGAGTTTCGCGATGGCGCTATTGCAACCGGTTTATCCAAAAAAATCACCGCTCTTATTGATGGACACGATCCAATTACCATTATGGAGGTATGCGGCAGCCATACGATGTCGATTTATCGATACGGATTAAAAAAACTGCTTCCCTCAAATATTAGACTGCTTTCCGGGCCTGGATGTCCTGTATGCGTAACATCTGTCAACTATATAGACACTGCTATAGCCATCTCACAAAATACTTCCACCAGTTCAAACAGTGGTCATGATGTCTTATTAACAACATTTGGCGACATGATGCGTGTACCCGGCTCGTCTTCAAGCCTTGAAAAGGAAAGGGCTAAAGGTGCTTCAGTAACAGTGGTTTATTCGACCCTTGACGCATTACATCTGGCTGAAAAATATCCTGATAAAAAAGTTGTGTTTCTTGCTATTGGTTTTGAAACTACAGCGCCAACAATTGCTGCATCCATTATTGAAACAGAAAGGCGGGGGTTAAAAAACTACTTTGTCCTTACCGCACATAAAGTAATGCCACCGGTTATGAAGGCGCTCCTGACTGATAAAGAACTGAACCTTGACGGCTTTCTCTGTCCGGCACACGTTAGCACCATTATTGGGTCAAGACCGTATGAATTTATCGCCAGGGATTTTCATATCCCATGTGTCATTGCCGGTTTTGAACCATTAGATATCCTGCAAGGCATATATATGCTACTTGAACAAATTGTAAAAAAGGAAGCAATCGTTCAGATTCAATATTCGAGAGTGGCAAAACGAGAAGGGAACCCAACTGCCCTAGCTTTACTAGATAAGGTATTTGAGCCGTGTGATGTCGAGTGGCGCGGGCTGGGCTTTATACCACAAAGCGGGCTCAAGTTGAGAGATCGTTATGCAAGATTTGATGCCCTCACTGTATTTCGGATTGATTCCGAAATCCAAAATCAGCAATCCGCAATCAACGGATGTATCTGTGGAGATATTCTTAGGGGCGTAAAAACACCTTCTGAATGTAAACTTTTCAAGAAAATATGTAATCCTGAACATCCTGTAGGGGCATGCATGGTCTCCAGCGAGGGGACTTGTGCAGCTTATTATAAATATGGTGAATAAAAATCTTACAATAACCCTTGCTCACGGCAGCGGTGGGAAATTAACCCACGAACTCGTAAGAAAGCTCTTCTTACCATGCTTTAATAACAATGCGCTTTCTCTTTTAGGCGACTCTGCGATCCTGAATATCAACGGAACAAAATTGGCTTTCACAACAGATTCCTACGTTGTCAAGCCATTATTCTTCCCCGGGGGTGATATTGGAAGTCTTGCGGTAAGCGGTACTATAAACGATCTGGCAGTGGTGGGCGCAGAACCAATGTTTCTATCCACAGGGTTTATTATAGAAGAAGGCTTCGAGATGACACTGCTTGAAAAGATTGTAACGTCTATGAGGGAAACGACGGCACTAACAGGTGTCGAAATTGTAACCGGAGATACAAAAGTCGTTGAGAGTGGCAGCGCTGATGGTCTTTATATCAATACCTGTGGCATAGGTATTGTCAACGATAGCATAAATCTTTCAACCTCATCGATAGAAATTGGAGATAAGGTAATTATTAGCGGTACTCTTGGCGACCACGGAATGGCTGTACTTTCGGAGAGGGAATCTCTGGGTTTTACTCCATCCATAAAGAGTGATTGTGCTCCCCTATCCGGTATGATTAAGAAAATACTCGCTTCTGACGCCCGTATAAAATTTATGAGAGACCCTACAAGGGGAGGCCTTGCAACAACACTAAATGAAATTGTAAATACACAAAAATATGGTATTGTAATCGAGGAGCAAACCATTCCTGTCAATGACGGAGTGAGGGCATTATGTGAGATACTTGGCTACGACCCGCTTTACATTGCAAATGAAGGGAAAGTAGTGATTGTTGTTTCTGCACATGATGCTGAGAGGGTGTGTGACATACTCAAGGAGGATAGCTTAGGCAGAGATGCAGCAATCATCGGTGAAGTAGTTGTTGAACCAAAAGGCAAGGTATGTCTCAAAACCGTAATTGGCGGAACAAGGATTATTGATATGCTTGTGGGCGACCAGCTTCCAAGAATCTGTTGATAATAAACAAATATAGGGAGAAAATATTGCATGAAGTATAGCATGGTTGGAATATTTGGCGTTTTTGTCTTATTTGTAACCTTAGTAATTTCTGGTTCAACGCTCTATGCAGAAGACACTGAAAAGGAATCAGGATGGGCAATCGGTACAGATAACAAAAAAACATTATATGTCGCTCACTGGACACATACCGCTGAAAACTGTCCGGGCAGAAGCGCAGAAGGCGCAAAGATGCTCAATAAGTTCTGGGAAGGGAGAAAAAAGGCCGAAGAAAAGGGGATCAAGATACTCGGCGCGTATGTTACGGTTACAGAGCATGACTATTTCATCATCTTTGAGGCAAATGACTATAGTGCAGCGGTAGAATTCTTTCTTCCCCTCGTACCGAGCCAGACAGGGAAGATCGTCCCAGTACTTACCATGGACGACTGGTTAAAAATAATGCCAAAATAAAAGGATAGCTTTACATTCTTTTAATTTAATGTACAGGAATTTCTAAGTTGAAGTTGAAGTGCGAACTGAAGTTCGCGCTACATTGAAAAATAAACGCAAGAAAAGTATACAATGAATATAGTTATTTTAGAAAGTGATCATCTCCAGATACTGCTTGATGTTTTGCGTAAAAGAGGCTATCAGGTTATTGGACCCACTCTTGGAGATGGCGCTATCGTATACGATGGTCTGAACACTACTGCAAATCTGCCTATCGGATGGACAGATGAACAGGATGGCGGTACCTATCGCCTCAAAAAGCGAAATGATAAGGCACTCTTCGGTTATAATGTTGGTCCACACTCATGGAAAAAGTATTTGCTTCCATCTGAATTACGCCTGTGGAAGATCAAACGCAATGGTAATTCCTTTCAGATTGTAACAGAGAATGAAGCCACCCAGAAATTTGCCTTTATTGGTGTCCGTTCATGTGATATACATGCCATTTCGATTCAGGACAAGGTTTTTATGAACGGTCAATACATTGACCAACATTATAAATCACAACGCAAAGATACCTTTATCGTAGCAGTTAATTGTGGAAAAGCTGGAGGGACGTGTTTCTGCGTCTCGATGAACAGCGGACCCAGGGCAACTTTCGGTTTTGATCTTGCCATGACTGAGATTCTAGAAGGAGAAAACCACTATTTTCTAATAGAAACAGGTACTGAACTGGGTGCAGAAATTCTCCGGGAAATTCCACATAAAGAAGCGAGTGAAAAACAAAAATGTGCCGCTGATGATATCCTGAAAAATACAGCAGAGCAAATGGGTCGAAGCATGGACACATCCAATATCAAAGACTTATTTTACAGAAACCATGAACATCCTCGTTGGAACAATGTGGCAGAACGTTGCCTGACTTGTGCGAATTGTACTATGGTATGTCCAACTTGTTTTTGCACGACTATAGAGGATGTAACTGACCTGACCGGTGAACACGCCGAGCGATGGAGGAAGTTGGATTCTTGCTTTACCATGGATTTCTCATATATTCACGGCGGAAGCGTTCGATCCTCAATAAAGTCGCGTTACCGCCAATGGATAACACACAAACTTGCTACCTGGATCGATCAATTCGGCACATCGGGTTGTGTTGGTTGCGGACGGTGCATAACATGGTGTCCTGTTGCAATCGATATTACCGAAGAAGTCGATGCAATACGTAAAAGCGAACCTGTTTCAGAAAGGCAAACCACAGAGGCTGTGGAGATAAAAGGAAGTTGAGAACTTGAGAAGTTAAGATGTTAGAGAATTTAGCATGCATTAACCTCCCGACTTCCCACCTTCAATCCTTTCTTTGTGTTTTTGCGGTGAATTATAGTAAAGGAGGATATCCATGCAAACACTTGAACCCTATCTGGCAGAACATCCTTTCTTGGAAGGACTCGAACCATACCAACTTAAAATCATTGTGGGATGTGCTTCGAATGTGCGCTTTGATGCAGAACAGTATATCCTGCGCGAGGGTGAAGAAGCCACCAACTTTTACATCATTCATCAGGGCAAAGTAGCGCTGGAAATATTTACTTCCGACCGAGGCCCAATTACCATTCAAACTATCGGGGAAGGTGAAGTGCTTGGCTGGTCATGGCTTATTCCACCATATCAGTGGCATTACGATGCGAGGGCCATCGAACCCACGAGCGCCATCGCCCTTGATGCGAAATGCCTGCGCGCCAAATGTGAAGAGGATCACGACCTTGGTTATGAATTGTTAAAGCGTTTCACTCATGTTATTACCCAAAGACTTGAGGCAACACGATTACAGCTTCTGGATGTCTATGGTGTTCATTGATTGAAGGATAAACAATGAAATCAATTATCCCTGAACCAATGATTCCGAAACCCTTTCGCATTCATCGAAAGTTGAAAGAAACACACGATACGTATACCATTGAACTCGAATCAACGAATGGGGCTGATGGTTTTCCATTTTCTGCGGGTCAGTTCAATATGGTATACGTATTTGGAGTGGGTGAAGTACCGATTTCTATTAGTGGTGATCCGTCGATACCAAAAATGCTTAGGCACACTACTCGCTCCGTAGGAACCGTAACGAAGGCTATACTCAAACTTAGAAGTGGAGACGTGTTGGGTGTTCGAGGCCCATTTGGAAGTCACTGGCCCGTTAATGAAGCGGTTGGAAATGATGTTATAATTGTAGCTGGTGGAATTGGATTGGCTCCGCTGCGCCCTGTACTGTATTCTTTTATTTCACAGCGTGATAAATATGGCAAGATTATCCTGCTTTATGGCGCCAGAACACCGGAAGACTTACTATATAAAAAGGAATTAGAACAATGGCGCGGACGTTTTGATCTGGAAGTAAAGGTTATTGTTGATAGCGCCACTGGGAATTGGCGCGGTAATGTGGGCGTCGTTACCACGCTTATACCCAGAATACAATTTGATCCATTGCATACCGTGGCAATGATCTGTGGTCCTGAGGTCATGATGCGCTACACGTTAAAGGAACTGCAAAGTCGCGGCATTAAAAATGAAAACATCTTTGTTTCAATGGAACGTAATATGAAATGTGGAATTTGTCTTTGTGGTCACTGCCAGTTAGGACCCAAATTCGTGTGCAAAGACGGCCCTGTGTTTTGCTATGATCACATTAAAGAACTTTTTGGAAAACGAGAAATTTAATAATAACTACCGCAAAGACACAGAGAGCGCAGAGAATTGCTGAACATTTAAGCTGCCTTTGGCAGCGACTTTTAAGCTCCCCTCTAGAAAGAGGGGCTGGGGGTGTGTTGCGGCGGTAGAGACGCACTGCAGTGCGTCTCTACACACCCCTTTATCCCCTATTTTTAGAGGGGAATTACAAAAGATTGAAATTCCTTAGCATAAAACTATGTTTTCATTATGAGAAAAATACGAAAACCAAAACTTGCTGTCTGGAAATTTGCATCGTGTGACGGTTGCCAGTTAAGCCTCCTGGACTGCGAAGATGAACTGCTCTCTGTGGTCAACAAAATAGATATTGCATACTTTCTCGAGGCCTCTCGTAATGTGGTTAGAGGTCCCTATGACATTTCACTTGTTGAGGGATCGGTTACCACACAGCATGATGCGGAACGCATTCAAAATATTCGCAAGATTTCAAAATTACTCATAACCATTGGCGCATGTGCCACTGCCGGCGGCATCCAATCTTTACGCAACTTTAAGGACGTAAAGGACTTTATTTCCTTAGTATACGCCAACCCACAATATATCGAAACACTTGATAAGTCAACGCCTATAGCCAGCCATGTACGTGTTGATTACGAATTACGAGGTTGCCCCATTAACAAACGACAGTTGTTAGAGATTATTAGCGCCTACCTCAATGAACGTAAACCGAACACGCCGTCTCACAGCGTCTGCATAGAATGCAAACGACGTGGAACTGTTTGTGTGATGGTGTCTCAAGGTATACCATGCCTTGGACCCGTTACCCATGCCGGATGCAATGCAATCTGTCCGACATACTGTCGCGGCTGTTATGGCTGCTACGGCCCGAAAGAAACACCAAATACGTCGTCATTAAGTGAAAAATTCAGCAACTCCGGATTAAACAATGACAGTATTATGCGCATGTTTAGAACTTTCAATGCCTGCGCAGAACCATTCCGCAAGGAGAGTGAAGCCCACGAAATAGAAGAAGCCGGAAGTAATAAGCCAGAATATAGTACTTAAATCAACCATTGCACAATTTTCATTTTATATTCATCTTTACAAGATGTGAAAACAAGGATTGCCATTCGGTATGAAAAGTAGAACAATCAAAGTTGATTACCTCGCTCGTGTTGAAGGCGAAGGTGCACTGTATGTTAAGATAAAAGACAACACGGTGGTAGATATCAAATTCAAGATATTCGAACCTCCGCGTTTCTTTGAGGCATTTCTACGTGGTCGTACCTATAATGAAGCCCCTGATATAACAGCCCGCATCTGCGGCATCTGCCCCATTGCATATCAGATGAGTTCAGTGCATGCGATGGAAGACGCATTTGGCGTCGCGGTAGATGGCCAACTCCGTGCCTTGCGCAGGCTTATTTACTGTGGGGAGTGGATCGAAAGTCATGTACTCCACGTGTATATGCTGCATGCCCCTGATTTTCTTGGCTACCCAGATGCAATACAAATGGCAAAAGACCATCCTGATATCGTCCAGCGCGGTTTGCAGTTAAAAAAAGCAGGAAATGATCTGGTAGCACTTTTAGGCGGCAGGGAAATTCATCCCATAAATGTGAGAGTGGGAGGGTTCTACAAAGTACCAACCAGGCAGGAACTGGCTCCTGTGGCTGAAAAACTTAAATGGGCAAGAGATGCCGCACTGGAAACCGTACGCTGGACTGCCACGCTTCATTTTCCAGACTTTGAACAGGACTACGAATTCGTTGCCCTTCGTCATCCTGAAGAATATCCATTCAATGAGGGAAGGCTTGTTTCGAACAAGGGATTGGATATTTCCGTGCACGACTACGATAATCACTTTATAGAAGAGCATGTACAGCATTCAAATGCGCTCCATTCTGTACAGAAAGGACGCGGTTCATACTTTGTTGGTCCTTTAGCAAGATATAATCTAAACTTCGACAAACTCTCTCCTTTAGCACAAGAAACAGCACGTTCAGTGGGTCTTTCTAATGTCTGCCGTAATCCATTTCAGAGTATTATCATTCGGAGTGTAGAGGTTCTTTACGCCTGTGATGAGGCTTTGCGTATTATTGAACAGTATGAAAAGCCTGATAAACCTGCTTTAGAAATCAAACCACATGCGGCTGTTGGTTATGGTTGTACGGAAGCGCCACGTGGAATCCTTTATCATCGTTACCGAATTGACGACGAGGGTGTGATCCTCGACGCCCAGATTGTTCCTCCCACGTCACAAAATCAAAAAACTATTGAAAATGATCTCTGGCAGTTTATCCCTCAACATATAAAACTCCCTAACGATCAGCTTACTTTACAGTGCGAGCAGGCAATACGCAACTATGATCCTTGTATATCATGCGCAACTCATTTTTTGAAACTTACGATAGATCGGGTATAAAAATAACACAAATAATTCACCGCAAAGACGCAAAGAGCGCAAAGGGAAAGACCATAAGATGAGAAACTGGGAAGTTGTGAAGTCGAGAAACTTAACCCCATAGCTTCTCATCCTTTCATTTATCCGCGAACTTAGCGGCCTCTATGGTAAGATGTACTGCTATAAAAATGATAACCGAACAATCTGTGCAAAATAAACATTTAATTCTCATAATTGGTATTGGCAATCCATATCGAGGTGATGATGGGGTAGGACTTCGTATTGCACAAGATATAAAGAAAAAGTCACCCGATCATGTTAATGTTATCGAACAAAGTGGTGAAGGGATATCGTTGATGGATTCCTGGAAAGATTCTGACATCGTTATCCTTATTGATGCGGTTCATTCAGGCGCACAACCAGGTACTATTCACCGGTTTGATGTCCACACTCAAACTATCCCTACAAAATTTTTCCATTATTCTACACACGCCTTTGGAATTGCTGAGGCCATTGAACTTGCAAGGGCACTCAAACAATTACCCCAAAACCTTATTGTTTACGGCATTGAAGGAAAATGCTTTGAGGCAGGCACTGGACTATCTCCTGCGGTTGAGAAAGCAGCGCAGGAAGTTTTAACTCGTGTGCGACACTATATCCAAAACGTATTACCACGGAAAGACACTGAATATCACGAAATATAACCAATTAACTGAACATCTTTAAATAAGTTTACATACAATCGTCATTGCGAGCGTAGCGAAGCAATCCCAAACCCGAGATTACTTCGGGTTGCCACCCTCGTAATGACAACTTTCTTTTAACGTTGCCTTATAGTATCTCAGTGAAACTCCGTGAGTATCCGTGGTAATCTCAGGAGTATAAAAAATATGCACGAATTTTCTCTCATCAAAGCCCTCATACGTAAGATATCATCCATTGCACTTGAACAACATGCAAGTAAAGTAATCAGTGTAACCGTTAAACTCGGCGCACTCTCCCACATCTCTCCAGATCACCTTCGTGAACACTTTGTACATGCTTCGCAGGGAACAATTTCCGAAGGTGCTCAATTACATATAAACATTCTGAATGACATAAACGTTCCTATGGCACAGGATGTTACGATTGAAAATATTGAAGTGATTGAAAATAGTTAAATACTATACACTTTTGTTTGCGCAATAATGAACGACTAATAAATTTCATTGCATTGTATTTGCCCTCTTTCTATTTATTGTTGTGGAAGTATGTGCGATAGATTTCCAAATATAAACATATGGATCTCTGAAGTTACAACGGTGGGATGACCACTCATTATTGACAGTCTGACCGTTATTTCATTGTCCAATAGTAATGTGTAAAAACGATATCGTATTAGATCAATCCGGTCCTGCTGAAGTAAGCTTTAATACATCAACCTCTTGCCTAAATCTTTTGTGACGCAGCTCGTTACTCTTGCGATCATATACAACATTGTCAGGTAACATGCGCTCTGCAAATTCTGGGTCCTTTTGAGCCAATTTTGAATAATTAGTTTTAAGCTTATCAATAAACTCCTTATGGAACTGCGCATCAATTCGATTATAGTTCAATTCTTTAGGTTCGTGAATTCCGTACAGTGATATCAACAACCTTGTAATAGCTGGATACCATCGTTGTTCTGTGTCAAGATTCTCATCAACTATTTTTCTCAAGTGAATTACCAACCTTAGTCCTATCTCCTTTTGCACTTTGGACGTTTTGGCTAAGGTGACATGAAACACTCGATGCCATAGATCAATAACACATAATAGCCTGATTGCCTCATCATGGCTTTCTGCCATAGCCATTTTTTCAAGATAATTGTATATGCCAAAAGCTACGACACCGTATATGGACATATCCTTAAAATGGTCATAATCTTTCTCTTCAAATTTATATTCAGGAATATTGCCCTGTTCTTTCTCTATAACTTTGACTACCTTTGCAAGCCCATGCCCGATTTTTTGAACGACTTGGAATTCTTTTGATCTGTATAAGTCTTGTTTATCAACGTGATGAAAATGCGCAACTTGGTAACCAGCAATATCTGCCAAATGATCAAGTCCAACATATAAGGCAGATGGATACTGCCAGTAATCCTTTGCTTTAAAATAAGCATTGAATGACGTCTCTAAACATTCGCAATGCTTCTTGACCTGCCAAGCCTCTACGTTCTCATTATAATATTGCCACGCTTGAAGCGGGCGATAATTGCTTTCGATGAATCGCCAATTACCAAAAACCGTATTCCTGAATGGCTTAAAAAACCCCAAGCCAGAATAATCTTCTTCTCTCATCAATATAGATTCACGATTCACAAAAGCTTGGTTTATTAGCTGCTGGCTTAATGCGTAACCTGCACGTTCAAATTCTTGGTTGCTTATAAGCTGATCAAATATTTCTATTGCAGTAGCAGGGGATTTACACACAATGTTCTTGCAAAAGGACTTGTCAGACCAAAGATCGAGAATAGTAAAAGCGATTTTTGTTGATTCATGCACTTGGTATACCTCCCCTCTTTCTTTTGCGCGACGAGCTTCAAATGAATCGTATGATTTACATTCTTCAAATATCGACTTTACACTTACCGAAATTTCATCAGCGAGTTTCCGTAAGTCATCATCGTTACCTCTTGCAATGAGTGCTGTACATGCATTTAAATAAGCCTTCGATTTACGCCGAGTGAAAACTGGGCTTTTACTGACAGCGATTATTAATCTGATTGCTGGCACAACAAACAAAACACCAGCGGAAAATTCCAAAAGTATTGAATAACTTAGATGAGGTAGTACAGGAACGGGAATAGACGGAAGTAACGAAGCTATAAAAACACAGATAATTGCCAGCACAAATAAGCTGAATAAAAATTTTAGGTTAATCTTAGCCGCGCTAATTTTGAATCTTATTATCGGTTTTGTAAGTTGAGAGAACGCTAAGAAAAGCGCAATGACAGATATTAGTTGACCTATTGTAAACTGTACCATAAGCTAATTTGAGTGATCTTAATTACATTACAAATGAATCCTGCAATCAAGGCTTCCCCTTGATTGCAGGATTCAGGTTATACACTATAACCTCGTTTTGTTACCATATAATTGCGATAGGTAAACGTCGTTGAATTGCCAATGATAATAATCGTTGTCATGTCGATAGGATGAGTTGTCATTTTATCAAGTGTTGTAAGAATAACAGATTCATCCTCCCTGCTTACGTCCTTTACAATGCCCACCGGAGTATTCGGTGATTTGTACTGAAGAATGATCTCTGCGGTCTTCTTAAGTTGCCAGTCTCGCTGAGAACTCATGGGATTGTATAACACGATAACGAAATCTGCCTCGGCAGCACTTTTTACACGCCTTTCTATGATTTCCCATGGCGTTAGCAAGTCACTAAGGCTGATAACTGCATAGTCGTGCATCAGCGGTGCTCCAAGAACTGCGGCTGCGGCATTAGCTGCCGGAATACCTGGAATGATCTCTATAGGCAAATCTATATTCTCTTTGTGCGCCATCTCCAGCGCTAGCCCAGCCATGCCATAGACCCCTGGATCACCACTGCTGATAATACATACAGTTTTTCCCGTCTGCGCCTCATGGATCGCTAATTCTACCCGCTCGATTTCCTTGCGCATAGTTGAGGCAATGACATGTTTGTCTTTTACAATATCGGCAACGAGGTCGATATAAAGTTTATAACCAACAATCGTATCTGAATTCTTTAACGCATCCAGCGCCCTCTGGCTCATTTCGTTCCTTGCGCCAGGACCGATGCCTACCACATAAAGTTTTCCTGGGCGATTGCTAAGGTCATCCCTGGATATTTCTGTTTTGTTAGGATTAATTGTGTCTTCCTCCCTGAAATAAGCGCGACTGGTTCACACACCGCCCACACCCCTATTTTTTCTTTAACAAACGTTGATTTACTGTGTTCTTTTGCACACGTTGCAATCTCTGGCTTTGAAACAACCCTTAACGGTATGTCGAGTTCCCTTGATGCCTGCAACAAACCAGGCTCTTTAGATTTAATATCGATAGTAGATAGTAATCGTACATCTTCGATTTTGCGATTTACTTTTTGAAGCGCATCGATAATGGATTTTTTTACAATTTCCCCAGATATTCCCTTTTTACAACCAATGCCAATAATAATATCTTTTTGTGCATCAGTACCTGTGGTAATCACTGCATCTGTATGGAGTATGGATGCAATCTGATGCGCCAGTTGGTTTGCCCCCCCTTCATGACCAGAAAGCATACTAATCACAAAGCGCCCTACATCATCAACCACCACGATAGCAGGGTCTGTGTGTTTATCACGTATATAAGGTGCAATCATCCGTACCACGATACCCATGGCCATAACAAACACAAGGCCATCATACTGTTGAAATATCTGATGAACCAGTTGCTGCAATGGTTCAGAAAACAGGGTAATTCTGGCAGTTGGGTTATTTTCTGTAAAACAAGTATTTTGCGTTACTTTATTTAACACATAGAGAGAGGGCGTAGGAATAAACCCTGAACCTATCCTCTGCGCAGTTTTTGCTCCTTGTTCAGTTAAGGCAATAATAGCGATGTTCATCGTATAGGAATTTTCATTTTATTTATGCAGCTCACATGGCATATGCGATGTATAAATCCCCCTTAGAAAATGGGGCAAAGGGGGTTGTAAAATAACCACGGGAAAACACACCCCCCTGAATCCCCCTAGTTTTTTAAGGGGGACTTAAAAAGAATAAGCTGAAGAACTGCTTCAATAGTAAACAGAATAAAAACAACTTTGTATATGATACAGAAACCTCTGGATATCCCTATTTTAATGTTAAGGAATTTTCAAAGTTGCAGTTGTAGTGCGAACTTTAGTTCGCATTGATATAAGCGAACTGAAGTTCGCGCTACATTGGAAAAGCTACCGAAGGCGTAGTTTAATGTATAGAATTTCAAACTATTATTCCTCCCCCTTGATGGGGGAGGCTAGGTGGGGGTGAAAG